>JAUSJX010000029.1 GCA_030647435.1 Candidatus Rokuibacteriota bacterium | reverse complement strand
TCCGGGGCGGAGCTGGCGGTGACGATCCCGGGCCGCGTGGGCGCCCTCGAGGCGGTGGCGCGCGAGCGCGCGAAGCCCCTGCCCGTGGTCGATGCGGAGGCGCTGCCCGCCGCGCTCCCCAGGGCGGGCCCGGCGCCGCGCGAGGACGCGCCAGGGCTCGACACCGAGTGCGCTCTCCTCTATACCTCGGGCACCACGGGGCGGCCCAAGGGTTGCATCCTCACCAACCTCTATTACCTCAACGCCGGGGCCTGGTACCGCGACCTGGGCGGACGGGTCGCTTTCGAGCACGGGCGCGAGCGCTTCATGAATCCACTGCCGCTCTTCCACATGAACTGCATGGCGGTGACGGCCACGTGCGCCATCCTCACGGCCAACTGCCTCATCCTGCCCGAGCGCTTCAGCCCCCGCCGCTGGTGGCCCGACGTGGCCGCCTCCCGCGCCACGATCATCCACTACCTGGGCGTGATGCCCCCGCTCCTCCTCAACCAGGAGCCCGCGCCCGAGGAGCGCCGGCATCGCATCAAGTTCGGTCTCGGCGCCGGCGTCGAGCCCCAGCTGCACGAGCCCTTCGAGACGCGCTTCGGTTTCCCCCTGGTCGAGGTGTGGGGCATGACCGAGACCGGCCGCATCCTGGCCGATCGCGTCGAGCCGCGAGAGATCCACACGCGCGCGTTCGGCCGGCCCCACGGTGGGCTCGAGGCGCGCGTCGTCGACGAGCAGGACCAGGAGCTGCCCGCGGACACCCAGGGCGAGCTTGTTGTCCGCTGGGGCGGACCGGAAGGCGCCCGGCACGGCTTCTTCGCGGGCTATCTGAAGAACGCGGAGGCCACCGAGGAATCGTGGCGCGGGGGCTGGTTCCACACGGGCGATGCGGTGCGCCGGGACGCGAGCGGCATGCTCTACTTCGTCGACCGCAAGAAGAACATCATCCGCCGCTCCGGCGAGAATATCGCGGCGGCGGAGGTGGAGGCCTGCCTCCAGGCCCACGAGGCCGTGGCCCAGGTGGCCGTGGTCGCCGTGCCCGACGAGATCCGCGAGGAGGAGGTCATGGCCTGCGTGGTGGCCATGCCGGGCTCGGTGGCCGACGCGCGGCTGGCGAATGATCTCGCCGACTGGTGTCTCGGCCGGCTCGCCTACTTCAAGGCCCCGGGCTGGGTCCTCTTCGTCGATCGCTTGCCCACCACCGGCACCCAGAAAGTGCAGAAGACCCAGATCTTCCCTCCGGGCGAAGACCCGCGCCGGCGCCCCGGCTCCATCGACCTCCGCGCGCGGAAAAAGCGCGGCTGAGACCAAGTCCCCCTCACCCTGCCCTCTCCCCCTCCGGGGGCGAGGGATTAAATCGATTCCCTCTGCCCCGTGGAAGGGAAGGGATCAGAACGGCTCCCTCTCCCCCGTCGAGGGGGAGAGGGCAGGGTGAGGGGGCAAGCTCGGCGTGGCGGCTCAGTTCAACTTCACGATTTCGCCGAGGGCTGCCCGGAGATTCTCGCGCGCGCTGCCGAGATGCGGATGCACGGCGAGCGTGCGCCGGAAGAGCTCCGCGGCCTCGCGGAACTGTCCCAGCATGAGGTGGCAGAGTCCCTGGCCGGAGAGCGCGCCGAAGTGGTTGGGATTGCGCGCGAGCGTCTCCCGGCAGTCCGCGATCGACGCCGCGTAGTCCTGGGCCATATAGCGAACGGTGGCGCGCCTGTTCCAGCCTTCGGCGAAGGCCGGCGCCTCGCCGATGAGGCGCGTGAACGCCGCGTCGGCGGCGGGCAGGTCCTGGCGCTCCATCGCCTCGATCCCTTCCTGCAGGAGCCCGTCGAGCCTCGGATCGCCGGAGCGGTGCCACATCTGCCAGAGGACGGCCGCCGCGCGCGCCGCCTGAGCGACATCGTCGCCGCGCAGGGCCGCCAACGCCTCGCGCTCGGTCATTCTTGGAATTCTAGCACCGTCCTTGACCCCTCCCGTCCGCCAGACTAAGCTCTCGGCACTTCACGGAGGAAGCCGGCATGACGCATGGGGCACAGAAAGCGGACGGCGCCTGGATCGGCCGGCCGCTGAAGCGGCGGGAAGACCATCGCCTGCTCGTGGGGTCGGGGCGCTATGTGGACGACATCTGCCCGCCCGGCTGTCTCCACGTGGTGCTGCTCCGCTCGCCCCACGCCCACGCGCGCATCGCGAAGCTTGACGTCGAGCCCGCGCGGCGCGCCCCCGGCGTCGTGGCCGTCGTGACGGGGGCCGACGTGAAGCATCTGGCGCCGATGCCGGTGAACCGGCTCATGCCGGACATGCGCGTGCCGCCTCATCCGATCATCGCTGACGGGCGCGTCCACGCCGCCGGCACGCCCGTGGTCGCCGTGGTGGCGGACAGTGTCTACGCCGCGCGCGACGCCCTCGATCTGATCGGCGTCACGTACGACCCGCTTCCGGCGCTGCCCGATCCGGAGGGCGCGGTGGCCGAGGGAGCGCCCACGCTCTTTCCCGAGATCGAGCGGAACCGGTGCTTCACTCGCACGCTGCGCGAGGGTGACGCGGCGCGGGCGGTCGCCGGCGCGGCGCGCGTCGTCTCGCTCCGCGTGGTCCAGCAGCGGCTGTCGGCCGTGGCGATGGAGCCGCGCTCCGTGCTCGCCACCTTCGATGCGTCCACCGAGGAGCTGACGCTCTGGACGTCCTGCCAGGCGCCTTTTCGGGTTCGGGCCGAGGTGGCGCGGCTCCTCGATCTGCCTGAGTCGCGTGTGCGGGTGATCGCGCCTGATGTCGGCGGCGGCTTCGGCGTCAAGACAGGGCCCTACCGCGAGGAGGTCCTGCTCGGGTGGCTGGCCCGCCGGCTCGTCCGGCCCGTGAAGTGGGTGGCCACGCGGGGCGAGGACCAGATCACCACGAATCACGCGCGCGGCTCCGTCTGCGAGGGCGAGCTGGCCGTGGACGCCGAGGGGCATATCGCCGCCCTGCGTGCGCGCATCGTAGCACCACTCGGCGCGATGCTGATGAACGCCGCCGGCGGCTCGCCGTGGAACCACGCGCGTCTTTTGCCCGGCTGCTATGTCGTGCCGGCGTGCGACATTACCGTCACCGGCGCCCTCACCACGACCACGCCCGTCTCCGCCTACCGCGGCGCCGGCCGGCCCGAGGCCTGCTTCGCCATCGAGCGGCTTATGGACACGGCCGCGCGCGCGCTCGGGCTCGATCCCGCCGAGATCCGCCGGCGCAACTTCATCCCGGCCGAGAGCTTCCCGTTCCGCACGGCGACGGGGCAAGTCTACGACTCGGGCAACTACTAGCTGGCCCTCGAGCGCGCGCTCGCCGCCGCGGACTACACGGGGTTGCGGCGTGAGCAGGCGGGGCGTCGAGAGCGCGGGGAGACCGTCGGGATCGGCCTCGCCTCCTACGTCGAGCCGTGCGCGCTCGGCTGGGAGAGTGGCAGCATCAAGGTCGAGCGGTCGGGGCGGGTGACGGCCATCACCGGCTCGAGCGCGCACGGGCAGGGGCACGAGACGACGTTTGCCCAGATCGTAGCCGACCACCTGGGCGTCACGCCGGACGACGTGGTCGTGGTCCACGGGGACACGCGCTCGGGACCCGAGGGCTTCGGCACTTTTGGCAGCCGGAGCGTCGCGCTCGGCGGCAGCGCGCTCCAGCGCGTCGCCGTCGAAGTCCGCGAGAAGGGCCGGCGCATCGCGGCTAGGCTGCTCGAGGCCGCCGTGCCCGACGTCATCGGCGTCACCGGCGGCTTCCAGGTCACCGGCGTGCCGCAGCGGCGCGTGATGTGGCGCGAGGTGGCGGTCGCGGCCTACGCGGGCGGCCACGCCCTGCCGCAGGGCGATACGCCGGGCCTCGAGGCCGCCACGTACTTTCAGCCCGAGACCGAGGTCTGGACCTTCGGCGCGATCGTCTGCGCGGTCCGGATCGAGGCGGAGACCGGGCGGCTCGTCATCGAACGGCTGGTCTGGGTGGACGACGCCGGCACCATCATCAACCCGCTCCTTGCCGAGGGCCAGCTTCACGGCAGCCTCGCTCAGGGGCTGGGGCAGGCGCTCCTCGAGGCGATCGTCTACGACGGCGACGGCCAGCTCTTGACCGGCACCCTCATGGACTACGCGATTCCGCGCGCCGACGAGGTGCCGCATGTCCTCATCGAGAAGACCTGCACGCCCTCACCGCGCAACCCGCTCGGGGCCAAGGGCGTGGGCGAGGCCGGCTGCATCGGCATCCCGCCCGCGGTCGTCAACGCCGCGGTTGACGCGCTGGCGCCGCTGGGCATCACGCACCTCGACATGCCGCTCACCCCCGCGCGGCTCTGGACCGCGCTCCGGGACGCGAAGCGCTAGCTGCTTGAAGTGTGCCCCGAAGGATACGTCTTCGCCCCGAAGACGAACTGCGGTATTCTTTGTTACGAGGACAGCATCTCGAGGGAAACCATGGAGAGATTCGCATGATGCAGCTGAGCCAAGTCGTCCAGAGCGATCCAGACATCCTCGGTGGCACCCCGGTTTTTGTCGGCACGCGGGTCCCAGTGCAATCGCTCTTCGATCATTTGGAAGGTGGGGATACTCTCGACGAGTTTCTCCACCAGTTTCCGTCTGTGAAGCGCGAACAGGCCATCGCCGCGCTCGACCTCGCCCGCGCCTCGCTCCTGGCCGGTGCGCGTCCTTCTTGACGAGCACCTGCCCGTAGATCTCGCCCTGGAGCTCGCCGGCCACGACGTCGATACCGTGGTTGGACGCGGCTGGGCCGGCATCACGAATGGCGATCTCCTTCGCCGGATGAGCGGCGACTACGATGTCCTGATCACGATGGACCGCGGCATCGAGTTCCAGCAGCCCATCGCGGGGTTCCCATTCGGAGTCGTCATCGTGTATGCCGCATCCAACCGCTTGCAGCACCTCAGGCCCCTGGTTCCGGCGATCCTCGGGGCTATTGCTTCGACCGCCCCGGGCCAGGTTCAGCGCGTGGGGACCTAACCCCTGCTGGCCTCGAGGAGAGGGGTCAGGACACCTCCCTCAGCGCGAATACGTCCGCGGGTCGAGGAGATCGCGCAGGGCGTCGCCCACCAGGTTCAAGGCCAGCACGATCACGAAGATGGCGAGCCCGGGTAGTAGAACCACGTGGGGGCTCAGGATGACGAACTGCCGGCCCGTCGCCAGCATGCTGCCCCAGTCGGCCGTGGGCGGCTGAGTCCCCAGGCCCAGGAAGGACAGCCCCGCCGTCGCCAGGATTTTCGCGCCGACATCGAGACTAAAGGCCACCACGACTGGCGAGATGAGCTGCGGCACGATGTGGCGGACGAGGATCAGGCGGTCGGGGCTGCCGAGCGCGCGCGCGGCCTCCACGAACTCGCGCCCGCGGACGGAGAGCACGATGCCGCGCACGAGGCGGGTGTAGAAGGGGAAGCCCACGATGGCGATGGCGATCATGGCGTTGCGGAGGCCCGGGCCCAGGCCCGCCACGATGGCGATGGCCAGCAGGATGTACGGGAAGGCCATCAGGATATCGGTGAGCCGCATGATGACCGTCTCGGGCCAGCCCGAGTAGTAGCCGCCGAAGACCCCGAGCACCACGCCGAACAGCATTGCCGCGGCCGCGGAGGCCGCGCCCGCCAGGAGCGAGATGCGCGCGCCCCAGACGAGGCGCGAGAGGAGATCGCGGCCGAACTCGTCCGTGCCGAGGAGATGCCCGGGCGTGAGCGGTGGGCGCAGGCGGTTCGGCGTGTCCACGGTGTCGGGGTCGGCGAGCGGCAGGAGGGGAGCCAGGAGCGCCGCCAGGACTACGCCCACGATGACCAGCGTGGCGAGCACCGCCAGGCGGTTCCGGCCGAAGCGCCTACTCATACTGGATGCGCGGGTCGAGGTAGGCGTAGAGGAGATCGACGGCCAGATTGATCAGCACGAACGTCAGCGCGATAACGAGCACGCACCCCTGCAC
Source organism: Candidatus Rokuibacteriota bacterium (assembly GCA_030647435.1). Taxonomy (NCBI): domain Bacteria; phylum Candidatus Rokuibacteriota; species Candidatus Rokuibacteriota bacterium. The sequence goes on along the minus strand of JAUSJX010000029.1, from coordinate 143,138 downwards.
GAGGGGAAAATCGCGCGCGAGGATGCCCTGCACCATGAGGAGCCCTACACCGGGCCAGGCGAAGACCGTCTCCGTCAGCACGGCGCCGCCCAGCAGATAGCCCGCCTGCACGCCGACCACGGTGATGATGGGGATCAGCGCGTTCTTGAGCCCGTGGCGGAAGACGACGCGCCCTTCCACCAGCCCCTTGGCGCGCGCCGTGCGGATGTAGTCCTGGCTCAGGATGTCGAGCATCGTGCTTCGCGTGAGCCGGGCGATGATCGTCAGCGAGGCCGCGGCCAGCGTCACCGCCGGCAGGACGAGGTGCGCCGCCAGGTCGGCCAGGTCGCCGCCGCCGTAGGGCGCCCACATGCCCGAGGCGGGCAGCCAGCGGAGCCACAGCGAGAAGACCACCATCAAAACGATCCCAAGCCAGAAGACGGGCATGCTGGCGCCGAAGAGCGACGTGACGGTGCTCAGCCGGTCGAGGAGGGAATCGCGGCGCACGGCGGAGAGAACGCCCAGGACGATGCCGCCGAGCGTGGAGAGAAAGAGCGCGCTCGCCGTGAGCACCAGCGTCGCCTTGTAGCGGTGGAGCACCTCGTCCAGCACGGGGCGCCGCATCCAGAGCGAGCGGCCGAGGTCGCCGCGGGCGACATGGCTGACCCAGCGGAGGTACTGGATATGGAGGGGCTCGGTCAGCCCGAGCTCTTGGCGCAGGCGCGCCAGGTCTTCCTGCGTCGCCTGGGAGCCCAGCATGATCTCGGCCGGGTCGCCCGGCGAGAGGTGCAGGACCATGAAGACCACGATCGAGACGCCAAGCAGCACCGGCGCCAGCAGCAGGAGCCGGCGCGCGACGTAGCGCCTCACGGGCGCGGGCTCACTTGAGCGAGATCGTCTCCACGCGCAGGTCGAAGCTCGGGTGGAGCTTGAAGCCCTGCACGCGCTTGGCGAAGGCGGCGATCTGGATCTCGTGGTCGACGAAGACCCACGGCGCGTCGTCCACCAAGATGCGCTGGGCCTCGCGGTAGAGCTGGGCGCGCTTGGCCTGGTCGGTGGTGAGGCGCGCCTGCTGGAGCAGCTCGTCGAAGCGCGCGTTCTTGTAGAGCGCACGGTTCGGGCCGACGGGCGTCCACTGGCTGGAATGGAGCAGCGGGTACATGACCATGTCCGGGTCTTCCGTGCCCGCCATCCAGGACAGCGCGAAGAGCTCCTGCTCCTTCGAACGCAGCTTGGTCAGGTACGCGCCCCACTCCATCGTCTGGAGCGTCACGTTGACGCCGACGGCCTTGAGGTTCGACTGCATCACGGTGGACATGGCGACGGGCGCCTGCATGCCCGAGCCCGACTCCGGCACCCAGAGCGTGGTCGTGAAGCCGTTGGGATAGCCCGCCTCGGCCAGGAGCTTCTTCGCGCGCTCGGGGTCGTAGGGATAGGCCTTGAGCGCGGCGTCCGCGCCCCACGTGCCGGGCAGCACGGGGCCCTTCGAGAGCGAGCCCGTGCCCTTGAGCACGTCGCGCACGATCGCGTCCTTGTTGACGGCGTAGTTGAGGGCCTGGCGCACGCGCTTGTCGTCGAAGGGCTTTTTCTGGTTGTTCATGCCGAGGTACCAGACGTGCGCGCCCGTCTGCTTGAGGACCTTCACCTTCGGGTCCTTCTCGAGCGGGCCGACGAAGTCCGCGGGCACGCCGACGATCAGATCGAGCTGGCCCGTGAGGAGCTCCGTCAGGCGCGCCTGGTCTTCCACGATCGGCCGGTAGATGACGCGCTCGATCTTGACCGGGTACTTCCAGTAGCTCGGGTTCTTCTCGAGGACCACGCGCTGGCCGCGATCCCAGGAGGCGAAGCGGAAGGGTCCCGTGCCCACGGGATGGCTTGGATAGTCGGGGCCCCACTTCATCGCCGCCGTCGGGCTCACGATAGAGGCGGCGCCCGAAGTCAGGACGGCGAGGAAGGACGCGCGCGGCTCCTTGAGGAGGAAGGCCACGCGCTCGCTGCTCAGCACCTCGACGGCCTTGACGTTGCCGAAGAAGTAGTTGGCGAAGGGGTACTTGCCGAGCTTGTAGGCCGGGTGCTCGGTGTTGATCTGGCGCTCGATGGAGAACTTGACGGCTTCCGCGTTGAGCGGCGTGCCGTCGTGGAACGTGACGCCGCTCCGGAGCTTGAAGGTGTACTGGAGGCCGTCCTTCGAGATCGCCCACGACTCCGCGAGGCCCGGCACGACTTGTGTGCTCTCATCGGGGAAGGTCACGAGGCCCTCGACGATGCGGCGGCCCACGCGGTTCGAGTTGAGATCGGTCACCTGCGCGGGGTCGAGGTTCACCGGCTCGGCGACGAGCCCGACCAGGAGCGTGCCGGCGGGTTGTGCTCCAACCGCCCCGGAGATGAGGCCAAGGGCCAGCGCGAGAGTGGCGATCGAAGCGAGCGCGCGACGTGCTGTGGTCATCGAGATCCTCCGTCCCGGGTCTTCTTCTTGGGCAGCACCTTGAGCGCGTCCTCGCAGGCCTCGAGCGTCTTGGTCACGTCGTCCGCTCCATGCACGAGCGACATGTACATCTTCTGCGTGTTCTTCACCACGCCGCGCTTGATCAGCTCGGTGGTGAAGGCCTTGGCGAGCGCGCCGTCCGCCTTCTGGACCGAGCGGTAGTCCACCACGGGCTCATCGGTGAAGAGGACGTCGAAGACCACGGGCTCGCCCACCACCTGGGCGGGCAATCCCGCCTTCTGCACGAGCTCGCCCAGGCCGGCCATGAGGCGCTTGCCGGTGGCGAAGATGGTGTCGTACGCGCCGGGCTTGCGCAGTTCGGCGAGCGTGGCGAGGCCGGCCACGGCGGCAATCGGGTTGCCGTTCAGCGTGCCGGACTGGGAGATGAAATCTCCCTTGCCGTCGTACTCCGGGTCGAACGGGCGCATCAACTCCTCGGGGCCGCACACGGCGGCCAGCGGGAAGCCGCCGCCCACGATCTTGCCGACGGCGGCGAGGTCGGGCACGACGCCGTAATACTCCTGGGCGCCGCCGTAGGCCAGGCGAAATCCCGTGACCACCTCGTCGAAGACGAGGAGCACGCCGTGGCGGCGGGTGATCTCTCGCAGCCCCTGCAGGAAGCCGGGCTGGGGCGGCACCAGGCGCTGAAACGGCTCGACGATGACCGCGGCCAGCTCGTCGGCGTGCGTGGCGATGATGCCCTCCACCGTGCCGAGATCGTTGAACGGCGCGATCAGCACCTCGGCCTCGAGCGCGTGGGGGATGCCGGACGAGTCGGGCACGGGAGCGGGGAAGGCTTTGGGCGAGCGCGGGGCCGAGCTCATCATGGAGTAGTCGTGGGCGCCATGGTAGCCGCCCTCGAACTTCAGGATCTTGTCGCGCTGGCGATACGTGCGAGCCACGCGCAGGGCGAAGAAGGTGGCCTCCGAGCCCGTGGAGGTGAAGCGCACCTGCTCGGCGCACGGCACCGCCTGGCAGATCTCCTCGGCCAGCTGGATGATGGGCTCGTTGACCATGAAGTACGTGGTGCCGCCCTCGATCTGCGCGCGCACCGCGGCGACCACCGCCGGATGCGCGTGGCCGAGGATGAGCGGGCCCGAGGCGAGGACGTAGTCGATGTACTCGCGCCCGCTCACGTCGTAGATCTTCGAGCCCTTGCCGTGCTTGACGACGAAGGCGGCGTCCTCCGCGTACCGGGACGTGCCCAGCACGCCGCCGGGCAGGCGCCGCTTGGCGTGCTCCAGCAGTTCGGTTTCTCGGGCGGATCGGGTTCTCGTCGTCTCGGCCATGGTCTACCTCCTCTGAGGGGGGCATTCTATGCCGTCTTTCCCTGAAACGCACGCCCCAACACCATCTGACGCCTCTGCTATCATGCCGGCCATGTTCCTGATCGGCATCGACGTGGGCGGCACCTTCACCGATCTCACCGCGATCGACGAGGCCACCGGCCGCGTGGTGGTCACCAAGGTGCCGTCGGAGCGGCGCCGCGAGGCGGCGGCAGTCCTCACCGGCCTCCGTGCCCTGGGCATCGAGAGCCGCGACGTTCGGCGGGTGGTCCACGGGACGACGGTCGGCACCAATGCGGTGCTCGAGCGCCGGGGCGCTCCCGTCGCGGTCCTCACGACCGCGGGCTTCCGCGACCTCATCGAGATCGGCCGCACCAAGCGCAATATTCCCGCGCTCTTCGTGCCGACCTTCGTGCGCCCCAAGCCGGTGGTCGACCGCAAGAGCCGGTTCGAGGTGACGGAGCGGCTCAACGCCGACGGCTCGGTGCTGGTGCCGCTCGACATGGCGAGCGTGGACCGCGCGCTCGACGCCGCCCTCGCCACCGGGGCCGAGGCGGTGGCCGTCTGCCTGCTTCACGCGTATCTCAACCCGGCGCACGAGCACGCGATCGCGGACGCGGCGAAGTGCAAGCGCCCCGGCCTGCCCGTGTCCTGCTCGGCCGACGTCGTGGCGGAGTACCGCGAGTTCGAGCGCTTCTCGACCACGGTCCTGAACGCCTACCTCCAGCCGTTGATGGACGTCTACCTCGCCGGGCTCGACGAGCGCCTGCTCGCGGCCGGCTACACGCATGGCGTCCTCACCGTCGGCTCCTCCGGCGGCATGATGACCACCGAGACGGCGCGGCGCCTGCCCATCCGGACCATCTTCTCCGGGCCCGCCGGCGGCGTGAGCCAGGCCTGCCACCTGGGAGCGGTCACAGGGATTCGCGATTTCATCACGTACGACATGGGCGGGACCTCCACCGACGTCTGCCTCGTCCGAGACCTCACGCCGGTGATGACCTCGGACAGCATGGTGGGCGCCTTCCCCGTCAAGGTGCCGCAGATCGATATGCACACCGTGGGCGCCGGCGGGGGCTCGATCGGGTGGCTCGATCTTGACGGGAGCCTCCAGGTCGGCCCCAGGAGCGCGGGCGCGTCTCCCGGGCCGGCGGCGTACGGTCTCGGCGGTACGGAGCCCACGGTCACCGACGCGAACGTGGTGCTGGGGCGCATCGGGACGAGCCGGCGGCTCGGCGGCAGCATCACGATCGACCCCGGCCGGGCGCGCGAGGCCGTCGCCGCGCTGGCCCGCCGCATCGGAGGACTCGACGTCGAGACGCTGGCCGAGGGCATCATCCGCATCGCCGTGGCGCGGATGACGTCGGCCATCCGCGAGATCTCGATCCAGCGCGGCCACGACCCGCGCGACTTCACCCTGATCGCCTTCGGCGGCGCCGGCCCCATGCACGCGATGGCCCTCGCCGAGGAGATCGGCATCCCGCGAGTCCTGGTCCCGCGCTATCCGGGAAACTTCTCGGCGTTGGGCCTCCTCGCCTCGGACATCAAGCACGACGACGTCCGGACGCGCGTCGGCCCGCTCCGGGAGCGGGCGTTGGTGGTCAACGCGCTGTTTGCCGAGATGGAGACGGGGGCGCGACGTCAGCTCGAGCTGGAGGGCTTCGGCCCGGAGGCGCAGCGGGTGCTCCGCTCGCTCGACCTGCGCTACCGCGGCCAGGCGTTCGAGTTGAATATCGGCGCGGCAAGTGATCTCGACAAGGCCGCGGGCTTGGAGGCGATCGAGGATGCCTTCCACCGGGAGCACCGGGCCGTGTACGGCCACGAGAACCGCGCCGGGACGATCGAGCTGGTCAACGCGCGGCTCACCGCCTATGGCTTGGTCGCCAAGCCCGCCGCCGATCGCTACCGGAGCGCCAGCGCCTCGATGGACCAGGTGTTGATCGAACGGCGCCCCATATGGTTTGGGGGCGCGCCCGTGGACTGTCCCGTCTGGGAGCGGGAGCGCCTGCCCGAGCGCGCGCGCCTCGCCGGCCCTGCCATCGTGGAGGAGTTCGGCGCGACCACGGTGCTGCTCCCGGGCTGGGCCGGCGCGGTCGACGCGCACGGCAACATCATGCTCGAGCGGGAGGCCGCGGGATGATCAATCCCATCACCCTCGAGGTCCTGCGCGAGACCTTCGTCTCGATCGTGCGGGAGATGCGCGTCACCCTGGTGCGCACTGCGTACTCGTCCATCCTCTACGAGGGCGAGGACTTCTCCTGCGTCCTCATGGACGGCCACGCCCAGATCGTGGCCATGTCCAAGGGCCAGGACCACCCGCTCCACATCGTGCCCATCGCATGGTCGATGCACGCGGTCCGCGAGAAGTTCGGCGACGACATCCACCTTGGCGACATCTTCCTGCACAACGATCCGTATACCGGCGGTACCCATCTGAACGACGTGGCGATGATCTTCCCGCTCTTCGCTCCCGGAGAGAACGGCGCCGCCGAGCTCTTCGTCTTCCCGGTGGTGCGCGCCCACTGGGGCGACGTCGGCGGGATGAGCCCGGGCAGCCTCTCCGGCGGGGCGACGGAGATCTTCCAGGAGGGCGTCCGCATTCCCCCGATCCGGATCGTGGACCGGGGCCGCCCCAACGACGCCGCGCTCGAGCTGATCTTCGCCAACATGCGGGGGCTCCGCGAGAGGCAGGGCGACTTCCAGGCCATGATCGGCACCTGCCGGAAGGCGGCGGAGCGCATCGAGGCGCTGGCCGCGCGCTACGGCGCGGCGACGGTGCGCGAGGCCGTGGCGGAGCTGATGGACCGGGCCGAGGCGCGCATGCGTCACGCCATCGGGGAGCTGCCCGACGGCACCTACGTCTACGAGGCGCACCTCGAGAGCGGGCGCGAGCGGCTCGAGCCGCTCACGGTGCGCGCCCAGGTGATCGTCGCGGGCGATGCCATCACCGTCGACCTCACCGGCACGTCACCGCAGACCGCGGGGCCTACTAACGTCGGCCCCGCCATGGCGCCGACGGGCGCGTTCACCATCATCAAGTCCTTTCTCGACCCGGGCAGCGACGTCAACTCGGGCGCCTTCCGCCCGCTCACCGTGATCACTCCGCCCGGCACCATCGTCAACGCCAACCTGCCCGCGCCCTGCGGCGGCATGGTCGAGGTGAAGTACTGCGTCGAGACGGCGGTGATGGGCGCGCTCGGCCAGGCCCTCGGCGGCCGCGTGACCGGAGATCTCAAGGGCGGCGGCAACCACTGCTATGTCGGCGGACCCGACCCGCGCACCGGCGAGACGTTCATCTTTTACGAGTATCCCGCGGGCGGGACGGGCGCCCACGCGGACGGCGACGGCAACAACTCCGTGCGCACGTGGACCGAGAGCGACATGACCACGCTCCAGCCCATCGAGGCCGTGGAGCAGCTCTACCCGGTGCGCATCGAGCGCACCGCGCTGCGCGAGGACTCCGGCGGGCCCGGCCGGTGGCGCGGGGGCTTGGGGCTCAGGCGCGAGGTGCGCATCCGGACGGCGGGCAGCAAATTGTCCGTCCTCGCCGAGAAGGCGGTGCTGCCGCCCTTCGGCGTGAGCGGCGGCGCGTCAGGCGCGACGAACCACTTCTGGGTGCGCCGGGGAGATCGCGCCATCGAACCCTCGCCGCTGCCGGGCAAGGTGGGCGGTTTTCCCATCGAGCCTGAGGACGTGGTGGTGATGGACAGCTCGGGCGGCGGCGGATTCGGCGACGCTCTGACGCGCGATCTCGATGCCGTCACCGCGGACCTCGCCGAGGGCTACGTCACCCCCGCGGCGGCGGAGGCGATCTATGGCGTCGTGTTTCGCGACGGTGCGATCGACGCCGAGGCGAGCGCCCGGCGCCGCGCCACGCTGCGCGACGCGCGGCCGCGAGTGCGGCTCGCCGCTGTGCCGGGCCTCGAGACCGAGCGGGGGCGGGCCATCCGTCTCGACTCCGGCACCGCCGCGCATCTCGGTGTGGGCGGGGGGGCCGTGGTCGAGCTGGTGAACCCGGCGGGCGCTCCGCTACGGGCCTGGGTCGAGAGCGTGGTTCCCGGCGACGGCCGCGTCGCCCAAGTGCCGCCTGTCGCCTTGCGCATGCTCGCGCTGGCCGAGGGAGCCGAGGTCGAGATACGCGCTGTCCACAGCGGGACGCTCGGCGGCCCCGCGAAACGCTGAGGGCAGCGCGCGCTTATCCCCGATACGCCGCGAGGACGGCCTGGGCCATCTCGCGTGTCTTGGCCGTGCCGCCCTGGTCGGGCGTCAGCGTCTTGCCGTCGCGGTAGACGCGCCCCACCGCGGCGTCGAGCCGCTGGGCCTCGGCGCCCATCCCCATGTGTTCCAGCATGAGCGCGGCCGAGCGAATGGTCGCGGTAGGGTTGGCGATGCCTTGCCCCGCGATGTCGGGGGCCGAGCCGTGGACCGATTCGAAGTAGGCCCAGCCGTCGCCGAAGTTGCCGGACGGCGCGAGTCCCAGCCCGCCTGCCGTCTCTGCTCCGAGGTCGGACAGGATGTCGCCGTACAGGTTCATGCACAGGACGACGTCCATGGACTGGGGAAAGCGCACGAGGCGCCGCGCGGCATCGTCCACGTGGAAGTGCTCGAACTGGAGCCCGCCCGCCTCGCGCACGATGCGCTCGACGGTCTCCTGGTAGAGCCCGTCGGTGCGGGGCAGGACGTTCGACTTGGTCACGCAGGTGATCTTGCCGGGCTTGCCCTGGGCCTTCCGTTTGCGGGCCAGCTCGACGGCGAAGCGGGCGATGCGCTCGGCGCCCTTCGGCGTGACCACCTTTACGGCGAAGCGTCCCACGGTGCCGTAGTCCTTTACCTTGCGACCCGTCCGGTCGGAGAGGTCGGGCATGACCTTGACCAGATCGGCCAGGTCACCCTCGCGGCCCGGGTAGATGCCCTCGCTGTTCTCGCGCAGAAGGATGTAGTCGATGCCCTCGGGGTCGGCCAGCGGCGAGCGCATCCCAGGGTAGAAACGGATCGGCCGGATGCCGGCCCACGCGCTCATCTCCCAGCGGAGCCACCAGACCACGTGACTCGTGGAAGGGCCGGCCGCGCCGAAGAGCACGCCGTCGGCCTCGCGGGCCGCGCGCTTGGTTTCCTCGGGCAGGGGATTGTCCTGGGGCGGGGTCAGGATCTTGAGCGGTAGACCCGTACCCATCAGGAGATCGCAGGTGGTGTCGACGACTTCGGGGCCGATGCCCTGGCCCGGCAGCGCAACGACGGTCTTCATGGCCATGATGGGAGCCTCCCTATACTTAATGGTGGGGGGCACCATAGCACCCGGGCCCGTAAGGGGGGAATCCCCCTAGCGAAGTCGGGAATTCAGGGGCAGTTTGCCGCCGGCCGGACGCGGGTCTGCTCGGGCAGAACGCCGTAGCGAGCCGGTATATGCCTCCATTGCGCTTGTGTAAATATCTGTTTTATATAGCTGAATAACTTGAAATCCTCGTGGCACCGCTCCTGCATTCTCGGAGATCGAGTTTAGAAGGACGCCCCAGGCTCAGTGGGGAGCCGGATGGGGCGGGCGGAACCAAGGGCCCATAACAAGAGAGAGAGGAAGAACACATGAAGAAGCTTTTCGCAGCGGTTCTCAGCGTAGCGGTAGGGCTGTCGCTGTCGCCCGCCATGGGCACGGCGCAGACGAATTGCCCGGCCGAAGTGGCCCAGGCGAAGGACATGCTGAGCAAGAAGACGGCGATGGTGAAGCCCGACGACGTCCAGGCTCCGCGGTCGCTGGCCGGCGCGCGTTCGACCGATGCCATGCAGGCGCCCCGCGGCAACCAGGATGTGCAGTCTCCTCGCGGCAGCCAGGACGTCCAGGCTCCGCGGTCGCTGGCCGGCGCGCGTTCGACCGATGCCATGCAGGCGCCCCGCGGTAACCAGGATGTGCAGTCTCCTCGCGGTAACCAGGACATCCAGTCGCCTCGCGGTAACCAGAACATCCAGTCGCCCCGCGGCAACCAGGACGTGCAGTCGCCCCGCGGTAACCAGGATGTGCAGTCTCCTCGCGGTAACCAGGACATCCAGTCGCCCCGCGGTAACCAGGATGTCCAGTCGCCTCGCGGCAACCAGAGCGTCCAGTCGCCCCGCGGTAACCAGGACGTGCAGTCGCCCCGCGGCAACCAGAACATCCAGTCGCCCCGTGGTAACCAGGATGTCCAGTCTCCTCGGACGGCCACTGGGTCTACCACTACGGCCCAGGCTCCTCGCGCTGACATGACGAAGGCCGCCTCGCTGGTGAAGGAGGCCGAGGCCGCGTGCAAGTCCGGCAACATGACGCTGGCCACCGACAAGGCGAAGGCCGCGCTGGCGATCCTGAAGTAACAGCAGCCTAGACGTAGAAACACCGAGGCCCCGGAGATGTCATCTCCGGGGCCTCTTCTTGTTCCAGGCTCGCGGCGAAGGGCATGGGCAAGTGCAAACGCGGCATGAGACACTCTTCATGTCGCTCTCACGGGTTTCTTACACCCGGGGTGTAGCTTAGTGGGGAGGGAGGTGACCCATGCGTGCGGTCCTGGTCCTGGTGATGACGGTGGTGCTCCAGCTGCTGCCCTTGGTTCCGGCCCGGGCGGCGTCGCTCGCCGATGAGAAGCTGCCGACCGATCCGGCCCTTGTGACGGGCACCCTGCCCAACGGGCTCGCCTACATCATCCGCCCGCATAAGAACCCCGAGGGCCGCGTGGGCATCTGGCTCCACGTCGCCTCGGGCTCGCTCAACGAGACCGAAGTGCAGCGGGGTCTCGCCCACTATCTCGAGCACATGGCGTTCAACGGCACCGCCAACTTTCCGCCGGGCTCGGTCGTGCCCTTCTTCCAGTCGCTGGGCATGGCCTTCGGGCGCGACCAGAACGCGTTCACCGGCTTCGACCAGACCACGTACACGCTGACCCTGCCGGGCGGGGGACGCGACCTCGTCGAGAAGGGGATGTTGTACATGGCGGACATCGCCACGCGCATGAGCCTTGCGCCCGCCGAGATCGACAGCGAGCGCCAGGTCATCCTCGAGGAGAAGCGCGCGCGCTCGGGCGCACGCCAGCGGGTGCAGGACCAGATTTACGAGCGGCTCGCGCCCGAATCGACGCTCGGCCGGCGGCTGCCGATCGGCATCGAGCAGACGATCAAGTCGGTGACGCGCCCGGACTTCCAGGACTACTACTCGTACTGGTACGTGCCGAGCAACATGACGCTGATCGTGGTGGGCGACACGGACCCCGCCATGGTCGCCGACGTCATCGCGCAGCAGTTCGGCGGCGCCCCCGCGGTACCGAAGCCGACGCCTCGCGATGCGGGGGTCAAGCCGACAGCGGGGCCGCGCACCATCGTGGTCACCGACCCCGAGCTGACCCGGGCTGATGTCTCGATTCTGAGGCTCGAGCCGCCGCGGGGTCCGGTGACAACCGTCGGCCGGGAGCGGCGCGAGCTGATCGATCGGATCGGCATGTGGGCGTTCGACCGCCGGACGAGCGCAGAGATCGCGGCGGGCCGCGCCTCTTTCCTCGAAGCGGCCGCGTCGGTCCAGGAGTGGCCCGGCACGATGCGGATGATCTCGCTTGAAGCCTCGGGCCTGCCGAGGACGTGGCGGACCATGCTGAAGGACCTCGGGATCGCTCTGCAGCGCGCCCGGCTCCACGGTTTCACCGAGCGCGAGGTGCAGGACGCGCGCGTGGCGCTCCTCGCCGATGCGGAGGAGGGCGTGCGGCGGGAGGCGACGCGCCCGGCGCGGGAGGTGCTGCGCCAGCTCAACGGGGATGTCACCCGCGGGAGCCGGCCGATGTCGGCGGCCCAGAAGCAGGCACTCCTCCAGCGCCTGCTGCCCGGCATCACGGCCCGCGAGGTCTCGGATGCCTTCGCCGCCGCTTTCGATCCGAGCCGCGCCATGTTCATCGCCGAGCTTCCCGCGAGTGACGAGGTGCCGAGCGAGGCCCAGTTCCTCCCGCTCGGCCGGGCCGCCGTCGCCGTCAGACCCGGCAAGCCGGTGGACGTGGCGCGGGCGACGACGCTCCTGGCCGCCGTGCCCCGCGGCGGCGCCGTGGCCGAGAGCCTGCCGCACACGGCGAGCGGCGTAACGTCGATGTGGCTCGACACCGGCGTGCGCGTGCACCACCGCCACATGGATCAGCGGAAGAACGAGGCGAGCATCGCGATCACGCTGGCCGGGGGGCCGATCCAGGAGACGGCGGCGAACCGCGGGATCACTGAGGCGGCGCTGCGCGCCTGGGACCGCCCGGCGACGAGCCGGCTGTCGAGCACGCAGATCCGGGACCTGATGACGGGAGCGAAGGTGCGCGTGCACGGCGCGGCGACGGGAGACACCGTGACGCTGACGGTTTCCGGCGATGCCGCCGAGCTCGAGCGCGGGCTCCAGCTGGCCTATCTCCTGCTGACCGATCCGCTCATCGAGCAGCCGGCGCTCGAGCAGTGGAGGGATGCTGAGGTGCAGCGGATCAACCAGCGGAAGAGCCAGCCGATGCACGTGCTGGTGGATACGAGCGTGGCGGCCATCTATCCGCCGGGCGAAGTCCGGGCCAGGCCGCTGACCGTCGAGCAGGTGCGCGCGATCACGCGCCCGGCCGCGCAGGCGTGGCTCCGGCGCCTCATCACGGAGGCGCCCATCGAGGTGGCCGTGGTCGGGGACGTCGATCGGGATACGGCCACGCGCCTTGCGGCGAAGTACCTGGGCGCGCTGCCCGCGCGGCCGCGCATCAGCGACAAGACGCTCGCGGATCTCCGCGCCATCCCCCGCCCGCAAGGGCCGATCAGCGTCACGGAGTCGATCGAGGTGCTGACGCCCCAGGCCGGCGTCCTTGCCGGCTTCTTCGGCGCCGACCTCCGCGACGTGCGCGACACGCGGCTGCTCAACGTGGCCTCGCGCGTGCTCACCACGCGCATGACGAAGTCCATCAGGGAGGAGAGGCAGCTTGTTTACAGCATCGGCGCGTCCTCCGAGCCGTCCGTGGTCTATCCCGGGTTCGGGCTCTTCGCGGCGATCGCCCCGACCGACCCCGGCAAGGCGCCGGCGCTGGCGGCTGCGATTGAGGAGATGTTCGCCGACTTCGCCAAGGACGGGCCGACGCCCGACGAGCTTGCCGTGGTCAAGAAGCAGATGGCGAACTTCCTCGGCGAGACGCTCAAGACGCCGAATTTCTGGCTGAACAGGCTCTCGACGCTCGACTACCGCGCACTCGGCCTCGACGATCTCCTCGACGCCCCTGCCCAGTACCAGCGCTTCACCGGCCGGGAGATCCAGGAGGCCTTCGCCCGCTACGGCCGGCCCGACGCACGCTTCCGCTTCGTCATCACCCCGCGACCGTAAGCCGCCCCTGGGGCCGGACGGCCTCTGGTACACTACCGAGTCATGAGCGACGACGCCCCGAAGAGCGCCTACGAGCTGGCGATGGAGCGCCTCCGCCAGAAGGACAAGGAGCAGAGCGTCGAGGAGCGCCCGCTCACCGCCAAGCAGAAGGCCGCCATCGCCGAGGCCCGCCAGTTCCACCAGGCGAAAGCCGCCGAGCGCGAGATCCTTCACCAGGCCGCAATGGCCGCCGCCCGGACCCACGAAGAGGTGGACAAGCTGAACGAGGAGCTGCGGCGCGACCAGGAGCGGTTGACGAGCGATCGCGACCGCAAGATCGCCGAGATCAGAAAAGCCAAGTCCACGTAGGATAGCCTGACGATGTCGCCCGCCAACACCTCCGACCGCCACGCGTGGGTCCGAAGCACCCTCTCCCCCTCGGGTTGGCTCGTGCCGCTGCCTGCGGGCGCCGTGGATGAGATCGAGTCGGTCGTGCACAGACTGCGGCGCGAGCCCCTGCCGACCCTGCTTCTGTCCCCGATCCAGTTCGCGCTGCCGCAGTGCCGCGAGGTCATGGCGGCCGTCGCGCGGCAGCTTCGCGATGGGATCGGGCTGGCAGTGCTCGATCGGGTTCCCGTCGAGCGCTTCTCGGCGGAGGAGAACCGGGCTCTCGGGTGGCTCCTCGGATCCCTCCTGGGACGCCTCGTGGCGCAGAAGTGGGACGGCACCATGCTCTACGACGTCCGGGACACCGGCCGCGCCCTGACCTACGGAGTGCGGCGGTCCGTGACGAATCTCGATCTTCAATTTCACACGGACGCGCCGTGGCTGGCGGAGCCGCCCGAGCTCGTCGGGCTGCTCTGCCTGCATCCGGCGCTCGAAGGGGGCCTGAGCCGCTTCGTGAGCCTGCAGACGGCGCACGACGAGCTCGAGCAGCGGCAGCCGGAGCTGCTCCGCCGCCTGTACGCGCCCTTCCCCTGGGACCGGCAGGCCGAGCACGCGCCGGATGACTCCAAGGTCGCCCATCAGCCGGTGTTCGAGCCCACAGCCTCGGGCCTGCGCTGCCGCTACAACCAGAGCCTCATCGAGAACGCCGAAAGCTTGACGGGGACCGCGCTCGACGATGGCGGGCGCGAAGCTTTGGCTGCCATGAGCGCCGTCCTGAACTCGCCGGCGCTGTGGGTGGAGTTCACGATCGAGAAGGGCCAGCTCCAGTATCTGAACAATTGGCTCTTCGCCCACAGCCGGACACCGTTTCGCGACGCCGCCGACCCCGAGCGCAAGCGCCACCTGCTCCGCCTGTGGAACCGCAACGAGGGCCGGCAGACCTTCCACGCGTAGCGCCGGCAGGGGCGAACGGGGTCAGGCGCGCGGCGCGGGAGGGCAGCGGACCGGCGGCTCTCCCGACCGCTCCCTGACGCAGCCGGGATAGGGTAGACTCCCGGTTCTGGGAGGGACATCCATGTACGAGGTCTACGCGCTCAAGTACTCGGAACGGGACACGACGAAGTGCCAGTTCTTCTACCGCGAGGCGTCACACGACAAGCTCACGCTTCACTACTTCGTCTGGCTGATTCTGGGCGGCCCGCAGCCCGTCCTCGTGGACACGGGCTTCCTTGACGACGAGGCCAAGTCGCGCGGCATGCGCAACTACGTCACCCCGGCGTCGATGGTCGAGCGCGCGGGGATCAAGGCCGCCGACGTGCCCATCTCGCTCATCACGCACCTGCACTACGACCACTGGGCGGGCCACAGCCTCTTCCCCAACGCGGAGTTCTGGATCCAGCAGGAGGAGGCCGCGTTCTGGACGGGGAAATACGGCGGGACGCCGGCCTTCCGGGGCTCGGCCAACGTCAATGCGCTGGCCGGGCTCGTGACGCTGAACTACGCCAACCGCGTCAAGTTCCTCGACGGCGACCGCGAGGTGTTTCCCGGGCTCCGCGTGCACAGGGTCGGCGGCCACACCGCGGGGCTGCAGATCGTCAGCGTCGAGACCAAGCGCGGCACGGTCGTCCTCACCTCGGACGCCTCGCACTTCTACCACAACGTGGAGACGCGCCAGCCCGTGCAGATCATCACCAACCTGCCCGAGATGCTCGACGCCTTCGAGACCATCCACGCGCTGGCCGGCAAGGAGAAGCTGATCGTCGCGGGCCACGACCCGCTCGTGGCCGACCGCTTCCAGCAGGTCGAGCCCGGCATCATCAAGATCGCCTGAACGCCAACCAAGGAGGTAAGACATGGCTACGCCCGCAGCCGCATCACCAGCGAGGGAGGAAGTTCGCGGGGTCGTCCCCAAGCTGATCGAGCTGACCGAGAAGGTGGTCTACGGGGACATCTGGGAGCGCCCCGGCTTGTCCAAGCGAGACAGGAGCCTCATCACCGTGGCCGCGCTCACGGCGATGTACCGCGGTGACCAGCTGAAGGGGCACATCGAGCGCGCGCTGGCGAACGGCGTGACGAAGGACGAGATCGGTGAAGTGATCACGCACATGGCGTTCTATGCCGGTTGGCCCACCGCCATGACGGCGGCGCGCATCGCAACGCACGTCTTCGACGGCAAGAAATAGGAGATCGCGATGAAAGTCGGGTTCATCGGGCTGGGCATCATGGGCACCAGCATGGCGTCGAATCTGATCAAGGCCGGCCACGAGCTGGTTGTCCACGACATCAAGCGCGAGGCGGCGGCGCCCCACCTTAAGGCGGGCGCGGTGTGGGCCGATACGCCGCGCAAGCTCGCCGAGGCCGTCGAAGTGGTGATGACCTCGCTGCCCGGCCCGCCCGAGATGGAGTCGGTTGCGCTCGGGAAAGACGGCCTGCTCAGCGGGATGGCCGCGGGTAAGGTCTACTTCGACCTGACCACGAACTCCCCCAAGATGGTTCGGCGCGTGCACGCCGTCTTCGCCGAGAAGGCCGTGCATCTGCTCGACGCGCCCGTGAGCGGAGGGCCGAGCGGAGCGCGCACCCGCAAGCTCGCGCTCTGGGTCGGCGGCGACGAGGCCGTGTTCAAAAAGTACAAGCCGGTGCTCGACGCCATCGGCGACCAGCCGATGTACGTTGGTCCCATAGGCGCGGGCTCCGTCACCAAGCTCGTCCACAACTGCGCCGGGTACGCCGTCCAGACCGCTCTGGCGGAGGTCTTCACGCTCGGTGTGAAGGCCGGCGTCGAGCCGCTCGCGCTTTGGGAGGCGGTGCGCCAGGGCGCGACCGGGCGCCAGCGGACCTTTGACCGGACGCCGCACCAGTTCTTCCGCGGCAAGTACGATCCGCCCAACTTCGCCCTCCGCTTGGCGCACAAGGACGTCTTCCTCGCCACCGAACTCGGCCGCGAGCAGGGCGTCCCGATGCGCCTGGCGAACCTGACGCTCGCCGAGATGACGGAAGCGCTGAACCGCGGCTGGGGCGAGCGGGACTCGCGCATCACCATGACGCTCCAGGAGGAGCGCGCCGGCGTCCAGGTGCGCGTCGAGGAGGAGCGCCTCCGCGAAGCGCTTGAACGGGCGGGGCTCACGGGGTAGGCTCCTGCCTACCACACAGCCAAGGAGGGCGGGATGCCAGAGCGACTCATTTCGGGCGACAACCATATCGACCTGACCTACTGCCCTCCTGACCTGTGGTCCTCGCAGGCGCCGTCCAAGTGGAAGCTCCAGGTTCCTCGCGTGGAAGAGCTGGAGGACGGCCTGCACTGGTTCGTGGAGGCGCAGGACAAGGGGATGTGGAACGGGGTCGGGCCCGGGTTCCTGAAGTACCAGAAGGGCATGTTCGGCCACATCGATGAGATGAAGGCCATTGGGTTCGAGTGGGACAACCGGCGCGGCGCCCAGCCGAGGCCGACCACGCCCGAGCTGCGGCTGGCCGACCTCGACAGGGATGGGCTCGACGCGGAGATCGTCTACGGCTGCCTGATGATCAACGAAATGATCGCTAACGGTGACCAGCGCGCCTGGGCGAACCGGATCTACAACGACTGGGCCGTGGACTTCGCCAAGCGCGCCGACCCGACCCGGATCTTCCCGCTGGCCATCATCCCCAACAACGACCCGCGCGTCGCGGCCGAGGAAGTGCGCCGCTGCGCCGCGATGGGGCTCAAGGGCGGGGATCTCGCCTTCAAGCGCATGAGCCTGCCGCTCTACCACCATGACTGGTATCCCTTGTGGGAAGCCGCGGCCGAGTGCCGCTTCCCGATCTCGTTCCACTCGACCGGCTTCAAGGGCCTCCGCACTCCCGACACCCCGGAGATGGAGAAGGAGTACACGCTCCAGTGGCGACTCGTGCGGTCGGCACTCTTCCAGCTCGACACGATGGAAGTGTTCGTGTCGCTGATCGCCTCGGGCGCCTGCGAGAAGTATCCCGACTTCAAGTTCGTCCTCGGTGAGTCGGGGGTGACGTGGCTGCCGTACGTGTTCGACCGGCTCGATACGGAGTACGAGGACCGCGGGCGCGCCCTCGGCTTCTCCATGAAGCCCAGTGACTACTTCCGGCGCCAGGGCTTTACGACCTATCAGCAAGACAAGTACATGGAGCCGATCATCCCGCTCGTGGGCGTGGACAACATCATCTGGGGCGCCGACTACCCGCACCCCGACTGCATCTGGCCCGAGTCCCGGCGGACGATCGAGAAAAACCTCGGCATGCTGTCCGAGGGCGTGCGCCGCAAGATCACCTCCGAGAACGTCATTAAGCTCTACAACCTGCGCTAGGAAGGCGCCCCATGGCACTGCCGCCGGCCGAGTTCGCCAGGACCCTCCTGAAGGAGGCGCAGGAGACGCACCCGTGGCTGCACCATCCGCTCTTCCGGATGATCTACGACGGCGAGTTGAGCCGGGCCCAGCTCCAGAGCGTGATCCGCCAGCAGGGCTGCTTCTTCCTCGACACGCTCCGGCACGCAGCCTGGAAGATCATCTCCGTCGGCGGCTACACGCCCACGTGGGAAGACCTCGAGCGCCAGCGGCAGCTGATCCCGCTGGTCGTCGAGGAGGGCGGCGAGGACACCGTCGGCGGCAAGCGGACCGCGCACGCCTTCCTCTTCGTCAGGCTGTGCGAGGCCCTTGGCCTCACGCGGGAGGAGATCTTCAACACAGAGTACCTGCCGACGACGATCATCGAAAAGGACGAGCTGTTCCTCCTGCAGCGCTCCTCGACGATCGAGGCGCTCTGCGGCGGGAACATCGCCACCGAGTCGATCAACCCGATCCACATGCAGCGGATGGCCCACGCGATGGAGAAGCACTACGGCGTCCCCGCATCCACGCTGGATTTCTACTACGTCCACATGGAGGTGGAGGGCGACCACGCCGACCGCGCCGTACGCATCCTCGAGAAGCTGGCCGTCACGGACGCGGACCAGGCGCGGGGTCTCCTCGGCATGCGGCGCGCGATCACGGCGCGCCGCATCTGCGCCGACGGGTTGCTCGAAGCATTCGTCCGCCCCCGCGCGTGAAGCCTCCCGCGAGCGCGCAGGGCCTCCAGCAGGTCGGCTACTTCGACTGCCCGGGGGGCGGGCAGGTGGTCGTCGACCGGAACGTCGCCTACATCGCCCACATGAAAGCGCCCCACGGCACAAGCGTGGTGGACGTGAGCGATCCCGCCGCGCCCAGGCAGCTTGCCACGCTCGAGGTCCCGGCCGGCACGCATTCCCACAAGGTCCGCGCGGCCAACGGCCTCATGCTCGTGAACCGGGAACGTCAGCCCGCGCACCAGCCGCCGCCTGGAACCGTCGGCGGGCTCGGCATCTACGACGTGTCGAATCCGAGCCGGCCGCGCGAGATCACCTTCTGGCAGTGCGGCGGCGCAGGGGTCCACCGCTTCACCTTCGACGGGCGCTACGCCTACATCTCCCCCGAGATGGACGGCTACGTCGGCAACATCGTGATGATCCTCGACCTGGCCGACCCGGCCCGGCCGCTTGAAATCGGGCGCTGGTGGATGCCGGGGCAGTGGACCGCGGGCGGTGAGACGCCGTCGTGGGCCGGGCGCCAGCACCGCTGCCACCATCCGATCCGCCTCGGCAACCGGCTCTACGTCAGCTACTGGCACGGCGGCTTCGTCATCCTCGACATCGAGGACATGTCCAAGCCGACGTTCGTCTCTGGGCTCGACTGGAGCCCGCCGTTCATCACCCCGACGCACACGGCGCTGCCGCTGCCGTTTCCGCTGCGGGGCCGCCGGATCATGATCGCGGCCGACGAGGACGTGGCGAAGCTCGAGCCCGGTCCGCCGTCCTTCCTGTGGCTGGTGGACATCACCGTCGAGCGCCGGCCGATGCCCTTCGCGAGCTTTCAGCTCGACGGTTTGGCGGGGCTCGCGCAGCCCGAGTTCACCGGCTGCCATCAGCCGTGCGAGCGCGTGACGGGGACGGAGATCCCGGTCGCCTGGTTCGCCCACGGTCTCCGCATCGTGGACATCGCCGACCCGCACGCGCCGCGCGAAGCCGCGCACTTCCTCCCCGAGCCGCCGGAGGGACACTCCCGCGTGTCCAGCAATGACGTGGAGGTGGACGACCGCGGGCTCCTCTACCTGATCGACCGCGGCCGCGGGCTCCACATCCTGGAACGCGCGTGAGCCCTGTGACCGCCACGACCGACATGGACTGGTCCACGGAAGATATTCAGGTGGCAGGGGCGACGCTTCGCCTCCGGAAGGGCGGAGCCGGTGACCCACTGCTCGTGCTGCCCCACGACATCGGGAGCCTCGAGCGCCTGCCCTTTTACGACGCCTTGGCGCGGCGGTTCACCGTCTACGTCCCGTCGCATCCGGGCTACGATGGGTCGGAGCGTCCGAGCTGGATGCGCAGCGTCCGGGACGTTGCCGTCACCTACCAGTCGCTCCTCGCGACGATCAACGTGGCGAACGTGTCCCTGGTCGGCTTGGGCTTCGGCGGCTGGATTGCCGCCGAGATGGCGACGATGTCCCCCCAGGCCTTCCGGCGGCTCGTCCTGGTCGGCGCGATGGGCGTGAAGCCGGTCCACGGCGAGATTCTCGACCAGGCGCTCGTGAGCTACATCGACTATGTCCGCGCCGGCTTCGAGGACCAGGGCGTCTTCGACCGCCTGTTCGGCGCCGAGCCGCCGACGGAACGGCTTGAGCAGTGGGACCTGAACCGGGAGATGACGTTCCGGATCGCATGGAAGCCGTATATGTACAACCCGACGCTGCCGCATCTCTTGGGCGGGGTGAAGGCGCCCGCGCTGATCGTCTGGGGGCGCGGCGACAAGATCGTGCCGCCGGAGTGCGGCGAGGCGTACGCGCGGGCGCTGCCGCGGAGCCGCCTGGCCGTCGTCCCCGGGTCGGGTCATTTCGTCGACATGGAGCAGCCTGAGGCCCTCGCCAGGCTCATCGTGGAGTTCGCCGCCGAGCCGTGAGGACGGACGGGCCCGCTGAGGCCCGATACTGACCGGGAGACCCGCATGCATCTCATGTACTTCACCGAGCAGCCGATGTCGGCGTATCCGGCCGACGAGGGGCTGAAGTTCGGCGCCACGGCCCTGATGTTCTCGAACAAGCACTTCGATCCCGTTGCCGGCAGCCGGCTCTACAACGAGTACCTGGAGCACTACCGGCTGGCCGAGGAAGTGGGCTTCGACGGCATCATGCTGAACGAGCACCACAACGCGCCGTTCTGCATGCAGGCCAAGTGCAACGTCTTCGCGTCTATCCTTGCCGCGATGACCAAGCGCGTGAAGCTGGTGCTGCTCGGCAACCCGCTGCCCCTGGCCGACAACCCGGTGCGCCTCGCTGAAGAACTGGCCATGATCGACATGATCTCCCGGGGCCGCCTGGTCTCGGGTTTCGTCCGTGGCGGCGGTCAGGAGCAGCTCGCCGCAGGCGTCAACCCGGCCTACAATCGCGAGCGGTTCGAGGAGGCGCACGAGCTGATCGTCCGCGCGTGGACGCAGCCGGGGCCGTTTCGCTGGGAAGGTGCCCATTACCAGCACCGGGTCGTGAACCCGTGGGCGGTCCCGCTCCAGAAGCCGCACCCGCGCGTGTGGATCCCGGGCGTGGTGAGCAAGGAGACCATCGTCTGGGCGGCGCGCCAGCGCTACCCGTACATCGCGCTCAGCACCGCGATCGACGCGACGAAGAAGATCTGGGAGCTGTACGACTCGGTCGCCGCCGAGGCGGGGTATACGTCAGGGCCGGAGAACCGCGGCTACCTTCAGCGTTGCCATGTCGCCGAGACCGAGGAGAAGGCGATGGCCAATGCGCGGCAGTTCATGTGGATGCAGGGAGAATTCACCGGTCTCGCCCATCCGGTGTGGTCGAGCCCTTCGGGCTACTTTTCGCCGTCGTACCGCAAGGCGTTCGTCGAATACGCGGTGGGTCGCCGCGCGAACCCCCGCGGGGCGGAGTTCGAGGACCAGGTCCGGGATCAGCAGATCATCGCCGGGACGCCGAAGACCGTCATCAAGAAGCTCCGCCGATTGCTCGAAGAGACGCGCCCGTCCATCCTAGGCTTCTGGACGAGTGACGGCTTCGTCAGCAACGAGGATGCCGCCGCCTGCATACGCCTGCTGGGGCAGGAAGTGCTCCCCGCGGTCCGCGAGATGGGTAAGGAGCTCGGCCTCCTGAGTCCATTCGAGGCCGATGCTCCGGTGAGCATCGCCTTTGCTCAAGGGCCGGCGTCGGCCGCGGCCTGAGGAGGAGATCGACGATGCGCTTCGACGGGAAGGTGGCACTCATCACGGCGGCGGCGGCCGGGATCGGCCGGGCCACGGCCGGGATCATCGGCGCCGAGGGCGGCACCGTCGTTGCCGTGGACACCGACGAGGGCAGGCTCGACGCGGCGGTGGCCGCGATCAATGCCGCGGGAGGGCGCGCTCACGCCCGCAGGGCCGACGCGCTCGACCCCAAGCAAGTCGAAGCCGTGGTCGAGCAGACGGTCCGCGAGCTCGGACGCATCGACATCCTCCTCAACGCGGTCGGCGGGAGTACCATCATCCCCCGGCCCGCCGCCACGGTGGACGAGCTCACGCTCGACGACTGGCAGCGCCTCATCGCGTTCAACCTCGAGGGCACGTTTCTCGGCTGCCGCACGGTAGTGCCGGTCATGAAGCGGCAGCGGAGCGGCAAGATCGTGAACATCGCGTCCATCGCCGGCCGCGGCATCAGCCCGAGCAGCAGCAGCGCGTACGCGGCCGCCAAGGGCGGCATCATCGCCTTCACGACGAAGCTGGCGCACGAGCTGGGGCCCTTCGGCATCACGGTCAACGCGATCGCCCCCAGCATGACGCTGACCGAGCGCATCCGGCCGCTCTGGGAGAAGCGGACGCCGGAGGAGCAGGCGCGGGAGATCGCGCGCACGCCGCTGCGCCGCATGGCCGAGGCCCGGGACCAGGCGCGGGTGATCTGCTTCCTCGCCTCGAGCGACGCGGATTTCGTCACCGGCGTCACCATCGACGTGACCGGAGGCATCTGACCCGATCTCCCCGCCCCGTCTTTCGTGCTAGAGTACCGGGCTTCACTTGGAGTGATGACCCCAACCCATCGAGAGGACGGAGTCCCCATGGCGGAGGCGCCGGTCAGCATCGTCATCGGCAGGCTGGCGGACGGCCCGAGCCCGCCCGCGGCCGGCGCGACGTGGCCCAATGTCCTGCACACGCGCGTCGCGGACGTGGCCGCCACGATGGGACCCGCGCCGTGGGTGAAGCGGCTGATCGCCGACGAGCGCCAGCTCGTGACGCTGATCGCGAGCGCGCCCGGGGGCGGCAACCGCCCGCACTGGCACCGGGAGTTCGACGAGTGGTGGGTCGTGCTCGAGGGGCGCCTCGAGTGGGAGCTGACCGGCGGTACCGTCATCCAGGCGGCCAAGGACGACATCGTGTGGGTGCCGCGCGGCACCGTCCACCACATCCGGAACGTCGGCGAGGGATTGTCGCTGCGCCTGGCCGTCGCCATGCCGCCCGCGGCGCACTACTACAGCCCGTGCGAGCAGTGCGGCTACGCCGACGACGGCCCGCGCGAATGGCGCGCGTGACGGGCGGAACCATGGCAGACCGCAATGCGGCGTTCGTGGGCGAGATCCCCGGCAACTACGACCGGTATCTCGGCCCGATCTTCTTTTATGGCTACGCCGACGACCTCGCAGCCCGTCTGCCCGTGGCGCCCGGCATGCGAGTCCTCGAGACGGCGTGCGGCACCGGCATCGTGACGCGGCGCCTGGCCGATCGGATCCGCGGCCACGGCTCGCTCGTGGCCACCGACCTCAACGAGGCGATGCTCGCGCACGGTCGCGCCAACCTCCCGGCCGGGCCCGGCCTCGTCGAGTGGCAGCCGGCGGACGCCACGAAGCTCCCGTTCCCGGTCGGCTCCTTCGATGCCGTGGTCTGCCAGTTCGGGCTCATGTTCTTCCCGGACAAGGCGGCCGGCATTCGCGAGGCGTTCCGCGTGCTCAAGCCGCGGGGCCGCTACCTGTTCAACGTCTGGGATGCGATCGTCCACAACCCGGTCGCGCGGATCGCCCACGAGACGGTCGCCACGTTCTTCCCCGCCGACCCGCCGACGTTCTACAAGGTGCCGTTCTCGCTTCACGACCCGGAGCCGGTGCGGGCGCTCCTCGGCCAGGCGGGGTTCGGAGAGATCGCGTGGATGCGCCTCGAGAAGACCGGGACGAGCCCGTCCGCCGCGGATGCGGCGACGGGGCTGATCGAGGGCAACCCGATCCTGGGTGCGATCATGGAGCGCCGTCCAGAGGCGCTCGGCGAGATCAAGCAGGCCGTGGCCGCCGCGATCGCGGCCGAGCTCGGCGATCACCCCGTGACGTTCCCCCTGCGCGCCCTCGTGTTCTCGGCGCGCCGGCCGTAGTATTGAGCGAAGGGAGGTAATCAGACATGTTTGGCATGGGCGCGCTGGAGATGATGATCATCCTGGTCATCGTGCTGGTGCTGTTCGGGGGGAGCAAGCTCCCGAACCTGGTGAAGTCGCTCGGCAAATCGATGAGGGAGTTCAAGAAGGGGGTCGCGTCGGAGTCGGAGGAGGAGCAGGCGCCCAAGCCCCAGCCTGCCGCCTCCGCGGGCCCGGCGCCGGTGTCAGCACGGCTGTGCGGCTCCTGCAAGGGCGCGCTCGAGGCGGCGTGGACGCACTGCCCCAGCTGCGGCGCGCCGGCCGCCAAGGCGCCGACGCCCGGAGGCTGACATGGGGCTGCGATCCGTCGGGGAGGGCGTATGAAGGGCCGGGTGGCGGTGCTGCGGGCGTACGGAGGCGAGTTCGAGCTGCGGGAGTATCCCGTGCCGGAGGTCGAGCCCGGCGCCATCCTCGTGCGGCTGACGCGCGCGGGAGTCTGCGGCTTCGATCTGCACATCTGGCGCGGCGAGATGAAGGAGACCTACGGCGCGAGCCCGCAGGATCTGACGTTCGGCCACGAGATGTGCGGGCGCGTCGAGCGGCTGGGGGCGGGCGTCACCGCCGACTCGATGGGCCAGCCGCTGCGCGAGGGCGACCGCGTGACGTATTGCTACTTCTTCCCCTGCGGACGCTGTCCCGTCTGTCTCCACGACGAGATGGGCAGCTGCCAGCGCAAGGTGCGGCCCAACCGGGTGGCGGGCACGCCGCCCTACTTCAACAACGCCTACGGCGACTACTACTACCTGCGCCCCGGGCACTTCGTCTTCAAGATCCCCGACGAGATCTCCGACGACGTCGCGACGCCAAGCAACTGCGCGCTCTCCCAGGTGCTCTACGGCCTCAGGCGCTCGGGGCTCCGCGCGGGGCACACGGTGGTGGTGCAGGGCGCGGGCGGCCTCGGCATCAACGCGGTGGCGGTGGCGCGCGACATGGGCGCGGACCAGATCATCGTGATCGACCGGCTGCCCGACCGGCTTGAGCTCGCCCGCGCGTTCGGCGCCGACCACACGCTGAACGCCGTCGAGCTGCCGACGGCCGATCGGCGCGTGGACGCGGTGAAGGAGCTGACGGGCGGCTTCGGCGCGGATGTCGTCGCAGACCTAGTCGGCTATCCCGAGGTCATTCCCGAAGGCCTGCGCATGCTGCGCGGCGGCGGTTGCTACCTCGAGGTCGGCAGCATCGCGCCCGGCAATGTCTTCTCCTACGACGCCACCGCGCTGGTGCGCGGCAACGTGCGCCTCGTGGCGACCTCGAACTATTCTCCATGGGCGCTCGAGCAGTCGCTGGCGTTCCTGCGACGCAACCTCAAGCGCTTTCCCTTCGAGCGCGTCGTCTCCCACGTGTTCCCGCTGGAGCGCATCTCGGACGCCTTCCAGCAGGCCGACTGGCGGGAACGCCAGGCCGGGCCGCAGCGCCTCTCCCGCGCCGCGATCTCGATGTGAGCACGCTCGCCCGCGGGGTCCTCCTGGCGCTCTGTCTCGTCTCCTCCGCGACGCCGGCGGTGGCGGCCGATCCGGCGCCGTCGGGCCAGGTGACCTGGGCGGTGCACTTCACGCTCGCCCCCCGCTGGCTCGATCCGGCAGAGAACGAGGGTTCGATCACGCCGTACCTAACGCTCTACGCAGTCCACGACGCGCTCTTGAAGCCGATGCCTTCGGGCGTGACCGCGCCCTGCCTGGCCGAATCGTGGTCGCTGTCCCCCGACGGGCTCGTGTACGAGTTCCTGCTTCGGAGCGGCGTCCGCTTCCACAACGGCGAGCTGCTGACGGCCGACGACGTGAAGTTCTCCTTCGAGCGCTACAAGGGCGCCAATTCGCAGCTCCTCAAGGACAAGGTGAAAGAGGTCCGGACCCTCGACGCGCGGCGCATCCAGTTCCGCCTCAAGGAGCCCTGGCCGGACTTCATCACGTTCTACGGCACCACGGCGACGAGCGCCGGGTGGATCGTGCCCCGCAAGTACGTCCAGGCCGTGGGCGAGGGCGGATTCAAGAAGGCGCCGGTCGGCGCCGGGCCTTACCGGGTAATCAGTGTTTCACCCGGCGTCGAGATGACGCTCGAGGCCTTCGAGGGCTACTGGCGAAAAGTCCCGCGCGTCAAGCGGCTCGTCTTCCGCAGCCTGCCGGACGAGACCACCCGCGCCGCCGCGCTCAAGCGGGGCGACGTGGACATCGCGTATTTCCTGAACGGGCCGATCGCCGAGGACGTCAGGCGCACGCCGGGGCTCAAGCTCATGGCGGTCCGCAGCAACACCATCTTCTCCCTCGACTTCCGGGACCAGTGGGACGCGGCCTCGCCGTGGCGCGACGCGCGCGTCAGGCTGGCGGCCAGCCTCGCGATCGACCGCGCCGCGCTCAACACGGCCGAGCAGCTGGGCTTCGCGGGGCTGACGGGGAACGTGGTGCCGCGCGCGATGGAGTTCGCCCTGCCGATCGCCGCCGACCCGTACGACCCTGCCCGGGCCAAGCGTTTGCTCGCCGAGGCCGGGCATCCGGGGGGTTTCGACGGCGGCGACTTCACCATCGCGCCGCCGTACGAAGGCGCCGGGGAGGCCATCGCGAATTACCTAGCCGCCGTCGGCATCCGGCTCAGGATCCGCACGATGGAGCGCGCCGCCTTCTTCTCCGCCTGGCGGGAGGGCAAGCTCAAGGGCGTGGTCTTTGCGGGGCTGGGTCCGTCCGGTAACGCGGCGACGCGGCTCCAGATCATGGCGGTCAAGGGCGGGGCATTCGCCGCCGGATCATTGCCCGAGGTCCAGGACCTCTTCGAGAGGCAGGCGCGCGAGCTGGACCGGCGCAAGCGAGAAGAGCTGCTCCACCAGATCCAGCGGATCCTGCACGACCGCACCATTTTCGCGCCGATCTGGGAGAACGGGTTCATCCGCGGCGTCGGCCCGAGGGTCGAGGAGCCGGCGCTCGCCCTGATCCCGTTCCACCCGTACTCGGCGCCGTACGAGGATGTGCGTCTCAAGCCGTGAACCGACTCCAGCGAGGATGACACCATGAACTACACGCGCATCTCGGCCGACTGCCACATCGATCTGCCCTGGGTGCCACCGGATCTGTTCACCTCGGGCGCCTCGGCGGGTCTGAAAGATAGGATGCCGTACGTCACCGACGGACCGGACGGCCCGTTCTGGACGTCCAAGAACGGCACCTCCTTCGGGCTCGTGGGCGGCGTCGGCCCCGCCGGGTCGAAGTACGTGCCGGGCCAACACCATCGCGTGGATGTCATGGCGGCGACCGGCCTCTACGCAGACGGCAAGAAGGGCATCCGCCGCCCAGCGGACCCTCACCTGCGCGCCAAGGACATGGATCGCGACGGCGTCCAGGCCGAGGTCCTCTACGGCATCCTCGGGGCGGCAACGCGGCTCGGGGACCACGAGGCCGCCACGGAGATGTTCCGCGTCTACAACGACTGGCTCGCCGACTTCGTCCGTCACGACCCCGATCGGTACATCGGGCTCGCCTGCCTGCCGTACGGCGACATCGGCGCGGCCGTCAAGGAGATCCATCGCGTCGCCGGCTCGGGCGTGCGCGGCATGGAGCTCTCCTGCTCCTGGGACATGGAGCCCATGTGGCATCCGGACTGGGAGCCGCTCTGGCAGGCGGTGAACGACGTGGGACTGCCGCTGCATTTCCACACGTTCCCGGCGCTCCCGCCGGGCGTGCTCGACAAGCAGACCGGCCGGACCCGCCGCGCCGCCTTCTTCACCGTCGTCTCCGGGTTCCAGATGAACCTCGTCAACATCCTGGCCGCCGTCATCGGCGCCGGCGTGCTGGAGCGCTACCCGCGAGTGAGGATCGCGTTCGGTGAGAGCGGCATCGGCTGGGTACCCTACGCGCTCGACCGGATGGACTTCGAGTGGGAGGACCGCTTCCACGACCTGGGGCTCACGATGAAGCCCTCCGACTACTGGCGCCGGCAGTGCAAGGCCACGTTCCAGTTCGACCGGATCGGCACAAAGCTGATCGACGACATGGGCGTCGAGACGCTCATGTGGGGCTCCGACTACCCGCACGGCGACGGCGTCTGGCCCGAGTCCTCGAGATATATCGACGAGCAGTTCGGCCACCTACCGGCCGAGACGACGCACAGGATCACCTGCGAAAACGCCGGGAAGTTCTACGGTTTGATTAAGTAGCCGGCCCAGATCATGTGGGGCTCTGACTTCCCGCATCCCGACGGCATCTGGCCCGACTCGCGCGAGTACATCGCGCGAGAGATGGGGCACCTGCCCGCCGGCGTGCGGCGGAAGATCGTGTGCGAGAACGCCGCGCGCCTCTACACCTTCGCGGTATGAAGATCCTCTTCGTCCCGAATCTGATCGTGTCCGCGCTGAGCGAAGCCGACCGCGCGAATATCCTCGAGGCCGCGGGATCGGGCGGCCGCATCGTAGAGGCCAAGGACATCGCCACCCAGCGCCGCGAGCTGCCGGACACCGACATCATCTTTGGGCGCGTGCATCCCGACAACTTCTCTCTCGCCCCGAAGCTCCGCTTGTACCATTCGATCGGCGCGGGGGTGGACAATATCCTCACGGCTGAGCTCGCGAACAGCGACGTGCCGCTGGCCAGCGAGAAGGGCGACGTCGGCATCCATCTCTCGGAGCACGCCTTTGCGCTCCTCCTGGGACTCACGCGCGGGCTGCACACCGCGATCCGCACGCCGGACTACGACCTGCGCGAGCCCATCCGCGTGCACCAGCGCGAGCTCTACGAGCAGACGATGGGCATCGTGGGTTTCGGGGGAACCGGCCGCGCCGTCGCGAAGCGCGCGGTAGCCTTCGGGATGCGCGTGCTCGGCGTGGATATCGAGCCCGTCGAGCCCGAGCCGGGCGTGGAGGCGATCTGGACGCCCGATCGCCTGGCCGATCTGCTGGGCGCATCCGACGTGGTGGTGATCGCCCTGCCGCTGACCAAGGCGACGCACCACCTCTTCACCCGCGAGCGCTTCGCCCAGATGCGGCGGCACGCCATCCTGATCAACGTCACCCGGGGCGAGATCATCCGCGGCGAGGATGTGTGGGAGGCCGTCAACGAGGGGCTCATCTGGGGCGCTGGGCTCGACGTCACCGATCCCGAGCCGCTGCCCAAGGATCACCCGCTGTGGCGGCACCCGCGAGTCATCGTGACCCCGCACACCGCGGGCGGGTCGCCCCGCCGCGCGGGTCGCGTGATCGCGACCTTCTGCGAGAACCTGCGCCGGCTCCAGGACGGACGGCCGCTCCTCGCGTTGATCGACAAGCAGAAGGGCTATTGAAGATTCCCCGCTTCGGATTGAACCGGTTCGACTCACGCTCAGTGGACGCGTTTGCCGCCGACGTGCGGCGGGCGGAGATGCTCGGCTGGGATGCGGCGCTCCAGCCGGACTCGCAGCTCCGGCGGCGCGATACCTACGTCTTGCTCGCGGCGGCGGCCCGCGCGACCGAGCGCATCACGCTCGGGACCCTCCTTGCCAATCCCGTGAACCGGCACCCCACGGTCACCGCGTCCTCGATCGCGACGATCGACGAGCTGGCGCCCGGGCGCACGCTCCTCGGCTGGGGCGTCGGCGACACGGCCGTGAGACTCGCCGGCCTGAAGCCGGCGCGGGTGAAGGAGCTCGAGGCGGCCACGCGCCTGATGCGCGCGCTGCTGGACGGCGAGGCGGTCGACGTCGGCGCCGAGCGGCCCGCGCGACTGCCGCACCACCGGCCCGTGCCGATCTGGATCGCCGCCGGCGGCCCGCGCACGCTCCGGATGGCGGGCGGAGTTGCTGACGGGGTCTTCATCCGCGTGGGCACGCATGAGGCGAACATCGCGACGGCCGTCGAGGCCATCCGCGCGGGCGCAGCCGACGCGGGGCGCGACCCTGCCGCCGTCCGCCTGGGCGCCGTATTCCACACCGTGCTCGTGGACGATCCGGCCCGTGCGCTGACGATGGCCAAGTCCATGGCGGCCGGATACTACGAGTACTCGCCGGCGTTGTTCGACCCGCCGCGCCTCACGTGGACGGGGGAGGATCCGGAGACGCTCAAGCGGGAACACAAGGTCTGGCCCGACTTCCACCACGCGCTCGACCTCGAGGCGAGCGGACGGGTCGTGGATTTCCTGCCGGAGAGCGCGGCCGACGCCTTCAGCCTCCGCGGGGGCCCCCGCGAGGTTGCCGACCGGCTGACCGACGTGCTCCGCGGCGCGCCGGCCGAGTTCGACTACGTCGTCCTGCATCCGATCCCGAACCCGGAGTTCCCCGACGATCCCGAGAGCGGCTACACGGCTCGGATGGCGCGCGAGGTGCTCCCGCGCGTGCGCCGCGCCCTAAGTCTCCCTCTCCCCCCTGGGGAGCGCTAACTCTCCCTCTCCCCACTGGGGAGAGGGTAGGGTGAGGGGTGCCGCGTCAACCCTGGACCGTCTTCACCCAGATGCCGGGAGAGCCCGGCGCGTGCCGCATGTGCGGGCGTATGCGGTGCGTCACCGGTGAGATGTCCCGCTGGGCCAGCCATGCGGCGCTCTCGGATACATCGGGCCGCTCGAACTCGTAGAGCGTGAGGTACGTCGGCGAGCCGACCACCGCTCGATAGCGCCGGCCACGGATCACGCCCGGCACCTTTTCATAGTTGGGCACGTAGATGGTGTTGTACCAGTCGTTGAAATCCGCGTCGACTTCGGGCGGCACATCCATGCGCCCGATCTGGAGCGCAGGCGCCATGCCGCCCTGCGCCGCCTCCGGCGTGAGCGTCTTCGGGTGGATCATCGTGTAGACGTTGCGGATGAATGTCGTGCCGATGGCCTCGGGAGAGCAGCGCTGGGTCCATTCCGTCGGGTGCGCCTGGACGCGCTTGTACGCCGCGCTCTCCAGCACGGAGACGTCTTCCAGCTCGTAGCAGGCGAGGTGCTTCGGCCCGCTCTTCACGGCTTCATAGCGGGCTCCGGAGAGAAAACCCCGCACGGCCAGCCGCTCGCGCAGATGCTCCTCGTTGTACCAGCGGTTGAACTCTTTCTCCTTGTCGGCCGGGACGTCCGCCCAGACCATGAGGAGCCCCGCGCCCTTCAGCTTGGTCGGCATGCGGCGTTACCGGATCTGCTTGTGCACGAATTCGATGATCTTGTCCATCGCCCGGACGGCGGTAGGTGAAGTTGGGTTCTTTGTGATGAACGACTGCCCGGCGTCGTCGTAGAGCTCCAGCTCGACCTGGCCGCCCGCCTTGCGGTACCCGGCCACGAACCGATCGAGGTGGGGACGCGGGTGCGCCGGGTCGTTGGTGCCCTGGAGGTAGAGGACCGGCGGCATCTCGACCCGCTCGCCGCGCTCGAGTGCGAGGACCGGATTGCCCTCGGCCATGGCGGCCTCCGTCTGCCAGTACTGATCGTGGAGCGGCAGCACCTGATCCACGACGTCCGGGTACGGCTTGCCGCCCGCTTTCAGCTTCTTCGCGTAGTGATAGCGCCCCAGCGGGTCGATAACCGGCCAGCACAGGACGACGGCGCGGACCGTGGCATCGACCGCAGGGGCGCCGGCGGGCAGCGGAATCGCCGAGTAGCGCGAGTCACGCGGACGCATCGCGCTCAGCATGCCCTGGTGCGAGCCGCTCGAGATGCCCAGGACGCCGACCATGGCGGGGCGGCTGCCGAGCTCGGTCGCGCGTGTCTTGAACCAGCGGATCGCGTAGTTGATGTCGGCCATCGAGGCAGGGTACCCGGCCTCCGGCGGCATGCGGAAGTCCAGCGCCGCCACGACCACGCCGCTCTTCGCCAGGGGCTCGTTGAGTGCGGTGTCGTTCAGGCGATCGCCCTTGCACCAGGCGCCGCCGTGGAGCTCGACGATCAGCGGGAAGGGTCCCGTGCCGCGCGGCTTGAAGAGGCGCGCCAGGAGCGGCTTGTCCCCATGGCGGAGATATTCGACATCTTCGACGTCGATCGCGGACGTGACGGCTGCGTTGATGGCCATGATTCGCTCCTCAGGCCGTCCCGAGCACTTGGGCGGCTGCCTTCTCCACCACGGTACCGCTGAAGAAGGCTGGGTTGACCGTGCCCCAGAGCCGCACGGCGTTGGCGAACGTGAAATCGCGGAAGTCGTCGGCGGTGATGAGGCCATCCTCGCACAGCTCGTAGGCCTCGGGCAGCACGTCCAGCATGTCCGGCACGTCGAAGTGGCCGATGTCGGAGCCGAAGATGGCGTTGAGCCGCGCGCCGAACGGGTTCACGCGGCGGTCGAACGCCCAGGCGTTGCTCCGGTCGTCGGCCTCGCAGCCGAAATAGAACTGCTTGGTGAAGAGATCCCGCAGGTCTTCCTTGCGCTCGATCCGGCACGCGGAGTAGTCGTCCAGATCGGCGATGCCGCCCGTGGCCGTGACGGCGTCGGGGTTGGGCCAGCCGTCGCGCTCGCGCAGCGCGGCCGCCATGTCCTCGCTGCCGTACTTCCGCACGAGGTCCATGAGCAGCGCGCGGTCGAGGGAGCGGGGATCGGTATGCTCGAGCGCCTTGCGGTTGCGCTTCTCCCAGTGGCCGATGAGATCGGCGTAGAGCATGCACGCCCAGCCCACGCCGCCCTCGAGAAACGCGAAGTTCAACCCCGGGAATCGCCGCGTGACTCCCCCCAGGAATAGCGCCTTGCAGACGGCGTGGCCGGCGGCGGCAAAGTGGCCGATGTGGTTGTAGGTGAAGTTCGTCGGCGACAGCCGCAGGCCCTGCCGGCGGACGCCGGTGTGGAAGGTCGGCGCGACGCGAAGCTCGGCGCACTTGGCCCACAGCGCATCGTAGTCGTACTCGCTGTCGAGGCCGAGCGGGTCGTACCACGTGACGGCGCCGTCCTGGGCGGCAGCCGGGCGGGCGATGAGGCTGCCGAACATCGCGACCTTGAAACCGAGCTGGCGCGCGCAGTATTCCAACTCCTCGATCGCTTCGTCCGGCGTGTGCACCGGGATGACCGCCGCGGGCGTCATGCGGTCGGCGAAGTCCCGGAAGTAGTCGGCGGTGACCACGTTGAACGCCCGGCACGTGGCGCGCCGCTGGGCGTCGTCGCTGATGCGGGGCACGCGCAGCCCGACCGTCGGGTACAGGACCGCGAAGTCGATGCCGAGCTCGTCGAGTCGTTCGTAGAGGAGCTGCGGCAGCAGGCCCGTGGCCCGATCGCGCGTGTTCCGCTCGGGCGAACCCCAGAATGCCTCCTGCGAGATCCGGCGCCGGCGCCGCTCGTCCACCGACATGGACAGCGCCTCGCGCGTATCGCGCCCGACCGAGGCAAAGCCGTCCGCAGCAACGCTCCCGCCGACCTTCCGCAGCTGCTCGGCGAGGACGGGGCGGTACTCGAGCCAGTGCCCGTCGGCGTCGATCACCGGATGGTTCAAGCGCGCTCGAATGGCTGCCGGGCTTCCATGACCGTTGCCGCTCATCGGGCACCTCCTGCGCGTATCTCCCTCTCCCCGTCTTTCCCGCTCCCCCGTCGCGGGGAGAGGGCAGGGTGAGGGGGCCTAAGGGTGAGGGGGCTATGTGCCTGCTACCGCCCCTGGAACTGCGGGCGACGCTTCTCCGAGAAGGCCCGGACGCCCTCCTGGTAGTCCTCGCTGTTGAAGCAGTCGGCGATCAGGCGCTCGAGCATGGCGAAATCGCGCTTCTCCGCCGGCCGCGAGAGCTCGTTCACGGTGGCCTTGGCCGAGCGGATCGTCAGCGGCGCGTTTTTCGCGATCGTGAGCGCGTACTCGCGCGTGAAGGCCTCCAGCTCCGCCTTGGGCACGACCTGGTTGATCAGGCCCATGCGGAGCGCGTCCTGGGCGCTCCAGTTGGTGCGGGCGGTGAAGAAGATCTCCTTCGTGAACGACGGGCCGACGAGGGCCATCAGCTGCTCCATGCCGCTGTAGTGGTAGCCGAGGCCGAGGCGCGCCGCGGGGATGCCGAAGCGCGCGTCGTCCGACGCGATGCGCATGTCGCAGCCGATGGCGATGGCGACGCCGCCGCCCACGCAGTACCCGTGGATCATGGCGAGCAGCGGCTTCGTCAGCGTGGCGAGCGCCTCGCGTCCGCGCGCGCCGATGCGGCGGTACTCCGCTTCGTCCTCCATGTTGCGCCGGCGGTCCTTGAACTGCGAGATATCGGCGCCCGCGACGAAAGCCTTGTCGCCGGCCCCGCGCAGGATGACCACGCGGATGGCGTCGTCGGAGGCCAGGTCCTTGACGTAGTCCGGCATGAGCTGCCACGTCTCGATGCCCACGGCATTCCGCTTCTCCGGCCGGTTGAAGATGAGCCAGCCGATCGGTCCGTCCTTCTCCATCAAGAGGGGCGCCGCGTCACTCATGGATGCTCTCCTTGGGGTTCACTGGGAACCTAGATAACATATCGTGTATGCTCCCGTCTATGAGCGCGGGCCGGATCTCTCGGAGAGGATTTTTCGCCGTCGGGCTAATCGGCCTGCTCGGAACGCCGGCCGCGGCGGCGGGCAAGCCCACGGTGCTTGTGTACAAGGAGCCCACCTGAGGCTGCTGCGAAGGGTGGGTGGGTCACCTGCGCGCCAGCGGTTATCCGGTCAAGGAGGAGAACGTCCCCGACGTCACGCCGATCAAGCGGCGCTATGGCGTCCCCAAGCGCCTCGAGGCTTGTCACACCGCTCTCGTCGAGGGCTACGTGATCGAGGGCCACGTGCCGGCCGATCTCATCGACCGCCTGCTGCGGGAGCGCCCGCGCGCGGCGGGCCTCGCCGTGCCCGGCATGCCCGCCGGCTCGCCCGGCATGGAGTCCTCGGGCCAGACGTCCGAGCCCTACCAGGTCCTGATCTTCGACCGCTCCGGCAAGACCGCCGTCTTCGCCACCCGCTAGGGCTGCGCGAAGAACCAACGATACTTACTTGAACGCGGGCATGACGTCGCGGGCTACGATGCTGAGACTCCGCGCGGCGTATTCCGTCGGGATCAGGCCGGCGGGGTTCGGCTCGACCACGATGCCGTCGAGGCCGAGCTCGTCTCGGAGCTCGGTCAGGCGCTCGATCAGCTGGGCGGCCGTGCCAAATGCCACGCGCGTGCGAAGGATCTCCTCGTACGGCAGCTGCCCCAGCCGCTCCGCCTTGGCCGCGCGCCGGTCCGCCGGGCCCGCGCCCGCCCGCCCGACCGAGGTCTTCATGAGGTCGGCCTGGCGGCGGAAGAAGGCTGTGATGCTCTCCCGCGGCTCCTCGAGCGCGCCCGACTCCGTGAGACCCGCGTAGACGGGGATGCGGAGGTAGACGCTCGGCCGTCCCGGGTGGCCCGCCTCGCGCCAGGCGCGACGGTACAGCTGAAGACACTCGACCAGCTCGGGGATGTCCAGGTCGCGCAGGCCCGCGAAGAGCGCCAGCCCCAGCTCGCCGACAAGCGAAAACGTGTCGGGAGTATTGGCGGCCATGCGGATGGGCGGATGCGGCTTCTGGTACGGGCGCGGCGCGACGGTCGCGTTCTCGAAGCGGTAGAACTTGCCCTCGTAGCTGAACGGCTGGCCCTTCCAGGCTTCCTTGATGATCGCGAGCGCTTCGCGGAAGCGGGCCTGGCTCTCGCCGTAGGGAATGCCGAGGACGTCGTAGGCGCGCGGGGCTCCGCTGCGCCCGATCCCGAACTCGAAGCGTCCCTCGCTGAGGTGGTCCACGGTGGCGGTGTCCTCTGCGATGCGGAGCGGATGGTTCAGCGGCAGGACCTGCACCGCCGTCCCGACGTGGATCCGCTTGGTGCGGGCGGCGATCGCGGTGGCCATCGCGATCGGCGAGGAGAGCACGGAGCGGGCCGGGTTGAAGTGGATCTCGCCGAGCCACACGCAGTCGAACCCCAGGGTCTCGGCGGCGTCCACCGTCTCGAAGCTTTCGCGGAACGCGTCGGCCTCGCCGACTCCGGGCCGCAGCTCCTCGATGAATACGCCGAAGTGCATAAGGGGGCAAGAGTAGCGCGGGGGTCCTCCGTGTTCAAGGCGCGTTTCAGGGCCCCCACCGCGTGCTACTATCCCGTCGTTTTCCACTACGAGGTTATTCACCACGAGACCGGGAGGCAGCGATGGCACTGTTCCGACTGTACACGGGCGCCGACAGCAAGTCCCGCGTCGAGCCGATCGCGCTCGACAAGACCCCCGACTGGGGCAAGGGCCTGGCGACGACGCAGATCTCGTTCAGGGAAGACCCGGTTGGGCGCTTCCTGGACTGGCATCCGGCTCCGCGCCGGCAGTTCGTCATCATCCTGTCGGGCCAGCTCGAGATCGGCCTGGGCGACGGCTCGAAGCACCTCTTCGGTCCCGGCGACGCGCGGCTGGTCGAGGACACAACGGGGCAGGGACACACCACGAAGGTCTACGGCACCCAGCCCTGCCTGACGACCACGATTCCGCTCCAGCAGCAGTGACCCCAGCAGCAGTGACCAAGGAGACCCCATGGCGACCAAGATCCTCTTCGCTCCCAAGCAGGCCGACGCGATCATGGAGATCGCGCGGAGCCTGACGCCGCCCGATTTCGAGCTGGTGATGGCGGAACCCGGTACGCCGGAGTTCTACGAAGCGGCCCCGACGGCCGAGTTCTACCTGGGTCTCGCGCGCCAGATGGGCGGCGAGTTCTTCCGTTCGGCGACGAAGATGCGCCTCGTCCAACTCATCAGCGCCGGGTACGACCACGTCGATATCGAAGCGGCCCGGAAAGCGAAGGTGCCCGTGGCGAACAACGGCGGTGCCAACGCCATCGCCGTGGCCGAGCACACGATCATGCTCATGCTGGCCGTCCTGAAGCGGGTCGTCCGCTTCCACAACGACGTGGTCGCGGGGAAGTGGCGCGCGGGCAACCCGAACGAGTCGCGCATCTACGAGCTGGCGGGCAAGACGCTCGGTATCGTGGGCCTCGGCAACATCGGCAAGAAGGTCGCCCGCCGGGCGGCGCCGTTCGACATGGCCGTCCAGTACTACGACATCGCCCGCCTCACCGAGGACCAGGAGGACGCGATAGGGGCCCGCTTCGTGCTCCTGGAGGAGCTCCTGCGCACCTCGGACGTCGTGAGCTTGCACGTGCCGCTCACGGACTCGACGCGCAGGCTCCTGGGAGCGCGCGAGCTCGGGATGATGAAGCGGAGCGCGATTGTCATCAACACCTGCCGCGGGCCCGTGGTGGACGAAGACGCGCTCCACCGGGCGCTCACGCAGGGCCAGATCGCGGGCGCCGGG
Organism: Candidatus Rokuibacteriota bacterium; assembly: GCA_030647435.1. NCBI lineage: Bacteria > Candidatus Rokuibacteriota > Candidatus Rokuibacteriota bacterium. The sequence goes on along the minus strand of JAUSJX010000029.1, from coordinate 106,115 downwards.
CTCGACGTGTTCGTCGAGGAGCCTCCCGCGCCGAGCCATCCGCTCTTCGCGCTGCCGAACGTCACGCTCACGCCGCACTCGGCGGGGCCCACCTGGGAGAACTGGACCGCCCGCTTCCGCAACGGCTTCGACAACATCCAGCGCGTCGCCGCCGGCGACAAGCCGCGCTGGGTAATCCCCGAGCTCACCTGACCGGCTTCATGGCCGGCCGCCTCACGCGTCAGATCAGGTGAGGGGTTCGGGTTAGGAGCCCGTCGGAGAAATGCGTTTGGGCACGACGACGGCGAAGATGCGATCGTACATGTGGCTCACGATCGACGATCCGGCCGTCATTGAGCCGATCCTCGCCCATCTCGAACTCCCGGGCACGCGGGACGGCCCGCAGCCTTCGTTTTCCATGACTGAGGCAGGAGTCGAGCAGCTGGCACTCCCCCGCGTAACCTTCTAGGCGGTGCCGGGGGCCCAGGCAGCCGCGGACGTCTGCCGTGCCGCTGCTTGCGCCCCGGGTGACAGCTCTCGCCCCCTGCGTCGAGGCGCCGATTTGACTGCTCCGACGTGCTCTGGCAGGATCGGCCCGAGATGGGAGGCGCGTTATCCGCACTGTGACAAGGGGAAGAGCCTGGGCCGCGGGTCGCCATGGCTGAGAACGGGGTGTATGTTATCTACGCTCTTGGGTACTGTTTCGATACTCCCATTGGCCGCGGCGATCATCGTCGGATTGTTCGTGGCGTACAACCTTTTTCATTACGCCCTTTTTCTCCTCGTCACGCATCCGAAGGACGCAAGCAAGCTCGGCCACCAGTTGAATGAATTCGAGCAGCGCCAACTAGTCGAGTGGACACCGCGGGTGGACGACTTTCTCAAGCACGACGACGAGAATCGCACATATGATGACGTGTTCCGCGCATATCGCGACGAGCAAGCGAATTACAGCACGTGTGTTTTTCCCCGTGCGGCATTCACGTATCCTTACGAAGCCGAGTGCGCTCTTCTGAAACCGAGGGACGGGATGCGGCTGTTGGAGCTCGGGTGCGGTTCGGGCGCGGCGGCCTACTACCTCGCCAGCCGGTGCAATATCGAAATCGTGTGCGTGACCAATTCCTCTGTGCAAGCGGACATCTGCCGGCGGAAATTTGCGAAGTTTGGCGGGCGCGTCCGCGTGATTCTCACCGACTTCGACATTCTCGATCTCCCGAGCGAGAGTTTTGACGCCATCTATGCGCTCGAATCGATCGGCTACACCAAGGACTTGGACGCTTGGCTGGCGCGGTGCTGGCGGATGCTCAAGCCGGGAGGACGCCTGATGATCCGCTCACCAGGGTCGCTGGATCATTGTCGCCGTGAGGAGGATTACCGGAGCGTCACTGCCTTCTTCGACAATTGGCGCTACAATTTTCTCGGCGCCAATCTTCTCGTCTACAAGACGCGCCGACTCGGCTTCGACCCGATCCGGTATCGGCGACTGCCGTTCTGGGCCTGGGGCCTCACCTGGAACTTCATTCGACACATGCTGTTGTGGAAGTACCGGCTCAAGATGCGCACATTCGTGGAATTGGAAGGGATCATTTGGCGCACATCGAAAGGGTTCGTCTTCGGCAACGCGTACAACACGGTGCTTGCCACGAAGCCCGCGGCAGCATGTTCCTCCGTGCTGCCTCGTGCATCCCCAGAACGGGAGGGTAGATAACATAAAACCCGTTCTCAGTCATCGCCCGTCGAGCCCGAGGGCTTTCCTTGTCACAGCGCGGATAACTCCCCCCTCCCACCTCGCGCCGATCCTGCCAGAGCGGGAATCAGAGGTCAACTCGGGGTCGGGAATCACAGGGCGGGAGCCCTCCACGCGACCATCAGGGACCGGCAGAGCAGACGGCCGCGGCTAGCCCGCCGTGCGGAGGCGGTGGATCAAGTCGAGGACGCGGAGGATCTCGGCGCCGCTCCGGGTCATCAGCCGGTCGCCCGACTGCGACCAGCGCACCCGGCCGTCGCGGTCCACGACGACCGTCGAGCGGTAGGCGACGTTGCGCTCCTCGTCCCACACGCCGTACGCCTGGATCACGCTCCGGTGCACGTCGCTCAGGAGCGGAAACGGCAGCGCGTGCCGCCTGTGGTACTCCGCGTGCGAGAAGGGCGTGTCCCCGCTGATCCCGAGCACGACGGCGCCCTTGGCCTGAAGCTCGCCGGCGACCTCACCGAGGTCGCGGAGCTCGGGCGTTCAGATGTTCCCCCAGTCGTAGCAGTAGAACAACAGCACGACGTCGGATGCGCCCTTGAACTCGGCCAGCGAGATGTCGCGGCCGCTCGTCGAGGGGAGGGAGAACGCCGGAGCCTCGTACCCGTAGCGCAGCATGGGCTGTTGGTCCTCGGTCAGCGGTAAAGGTCGATGAGCTCCTGGATGGCGACCATCTGGCCGCCCTTCGTGGAGGACGGCACGACGATCGGGGTGTTGACGCCCGCCGCGTACCAGGCCTCGATGCCGTCGCGGACCTCCGCGGCGCTGCCGTAGAGGGTGACCTGCGAGAGCCAGCGGTCGGACATGAGCGAGGGAATGCGGTCCTCCTCGCCGGCGGCGATGGCCTTCCGGATCGCCAGCATCTCATCCTCGAAGCCGGCTTCGATCCAGTAGTTCTGGTAGTTGGGGAGCTTGACGTAGCTTATCAGCGTGCGCCGGTTGACGGCCGCGGCCGCGGACTTGTCGTTGTCGATGCAGGTCGGTAGCATGTTGCCGACGAAGAAGCCGGGGTCGCTGCGCAGGGCGGCCGGGAGGTGGCTGAGCGACGCGGCCATGTGAGAGCGCGCCGCGTTGGCCCACACCGCGCCCTGGGCGATCTCGCCGGCCAGGGCGACCATCTTCTGCCTGAGCGTCGCCAGCACGATGGGAGGCAGCGCGCCCGCCTGCTTGGCGCCCGCGCCGAGCTCAGTGACGAAGCGGCGCATGTCCTCGAGGGGCTTGCCCGCGGTCACCTTGAGCCGCGCGAGCGTGGGGCCGTGGCTGACGCCGATTCCGAAGCGGAAGCGGCCCCCGGAGATTTCGTGGATGAACGCGGCCGTGTGCGCGTAGTCGTGGGGGTGGCGCGAGTAGATGTTGGCGATGGACGTCCCGAACCGGATCTCCTTGGTCTCGAGCGCCAGCGCCTCGCAGAGCCCCAGGCCGTCGCCGTAGCTCGGGCAGTAGATGCCGGCGAAGCCCTCCTTCTCGAAGCGCTGGGCGACCTCGATGGTGGCGCGCCGCCGCCCCGGCGCGGCCGCCAGGCTGACCGCGGGCTTGCGCGTCACGCCCACGGCACGCGTCCCCCCCAGAGGTTCCACGAGGTGGTCTCCTCGATCGGCTTGCGCCGGCTCGGCCCGTACTTGACGGCCGGATAGCCGAGCGGGATGCAGAAGTGGAAGGTCAGCTCCTTCGGGATGGCGAAGAGCGCGCGGAAGCGGTCCATGACCACGGCGTGGAGCGTTGTTGGGAGCGAGCCGATCCCGAGCGCGTGGGCCGCCAGCATGAGGTTCTGGCAGGCCGGGATGACCGAGTTGGCTCCGCCGGTCGGCTCCGTAAGCGCGAAGACGACGCAGGGGACGTCCTTCATCGCGTCGGCGAGCCCCATGGCAGAGGCGTAGTTCTTCTCCCCCGGCGGGACGTCCTGGGGCCCGGTCCAGCCGTGGTCGTCCTTGCGCTTGGCCCACCACGCCTCGCGGTAGAGCTCGCCGAACTCGCGGATCTTCTGCCGGTCGGTGACCACGAGAAAGCGCGCGGTCTGGTGGTTGCCACCATTGGGCGCCTTGACCGCGGCCTCGAGGATCAGGCGGATGTCCTCGTCCGGGATCGGGTCGGGCCGGAGCTTGCGCATCGAGCGCTGGGTGAACAGGGCTTCGCCGAGAGGCATCCTTAGACGGTCAGCATTCATACGGGTACTCCCTCATGGTGTCTGTGCGGGGCGATCGTCCTACCGCCACTCGTCGATCGAGACGGTCTTCTGGTAGTTGCAGCCCATGATGCGCCAGTACCCGTTGGTCTCACCCCCGACGACTACGACATGGATGTCTTCTCGACGGAACATCGGGATCAGCTCGTCGGGCGCGGCCTTGAGCTTCGATGCCCACGGCTCCTCGCCGAAGGTCGCGCGCGGATAGATGTAGTTCTGGATGAGCTGGGAGTCCCAGTACTCGCCGGCCGGCATCGTCGCGGTCTCGAAGAGCCAGTCGATGAGCGCGTCCTTCTTCGTGAACCCCGCGCGGTCGATGAACTGGCGCGCGGCGATGGGATCGAGCAGGAGCGTCGGCGGCGTGTGCGGGTCCATGCCGCGCAGCATGCTGCGCACGTGTAGGCGCCAGTGCTTCTCGCGGAGCCCGAGCGTGAAGGATGTCGAGCGGCAGCCGCTGAAGACGCTGACCGCGCTGTCCGCCGGCTTGAAGCCGTGCTGGACATGGAAGGGCTCCCAGGGGCTCCGCTCCTCGTTCTCGGCGAAGGTGACGCTGTTGTAGGCGTAGTTGTTGCCCTGGTTGCCCATGTAGCTGTGGCCCGGGACGGAGCCGCCCTGGCCGTTCTGGGAAAGGAGGCCGTAGGCTCTTCCGATGGTGGCGTTGGCGTGGCTGTACGGGCCGAGCGCGCCCGTGCCCGCGTTCATGCCGATCTCGTCGCGGATCGGTCCGTTGACGACGGCCATGGACGCCATGGCGCTCGAGCTGCTGCTCCGCGCGGTGACGCCCGTCGCGCCGAGCGCCAGGATCACCGGGAAGTACTCTGGCCGCGCCCCCGCCATGACCGCGTTCACGGCGACCTTCTCTACTGTGTATTCCCAGTACTCTCGGAAGTGGGTCGAGCGCATGCGCCCGACGACTTCATCAGGCTTGCGGCGCGTCGCGGCCAGCATCGCCGCCACGCGCTCCTCGGTCGGCAGCACGATCGGCAGCTTGTCCGTCCAGTTGTTGTCGAGGAAGAGACGGTGGAGCTCCGCCTCCGTGCCGGGCTCGACGAGCCTGGGTGTCGAGCGGTCGAACTCGACAGCGCCCAGGTCCTTCGGGTCGAATGGCTGGGTCAGTCCTTCGATGACCTCCTGCATGACCGGGCGGCCGGTGATGGGATCCGTGCCGTCGACGTACGCGCGCAGCTGGGCGGCCGTCTTGCCCATGATGGGCTGGGGGACGAACACCTGCCGGAGCCCCGGCATCCCGTTCACCGCCGCCACCGAGCGGACCACCCGGTCGAACTTGTCGGTATGCATGGCGACGACGGGGATCCCGTACGCCGCTTCGATCGTCATCGCGTGCGCGGCGACCGCCGGCGCGCAGGTGCTTCAGTGGCCGACGCCGAGGATGGCGGCGTGCCCCTTCGCCTTGATCTCCTCCCAGGTCGTCGGGTCGTCGTGCAGGTACACGCTCGAGATCGGCTTGAAGACCGTGCGCACGCCCGGCATGTGCGAAGCGAACCACGCCTGCATCTGCTTGAGGAAGACGTCGGAATCGTCGAAGCGGCAGTCCACCAGGTAGACGGTCTTGCCCTCGAGCGTATCGAGCCTGGGCGCCAACGCCTTGCGGGTCACCTTCGGGGCGAAGCCGACCGGGTTCAGGGCCGTGATCGTCGTCGCGCCGCTCATGCGGTGGGTCCCTCGCCGGCGACGGTGGTCCGGTGCATGACGCGCGTGTGGCGCTTGGCGTCCCAGGGACGGCCGCGGTGCAGCAGGCAGCGGTTGTCCCAGATGACGAGGTCGTGCTGGCGCCACGCGTGCTGGTGCACGCGCTCCGGGCGCGTGGCCAGCTCGAGCAGCTCCTTCAAGAGCGCGCGCCTCTCCTCGACGGGCGTGCCCTCGATGTGCGAGGCGTGCGAGCCGATGTAGACGCTCTTCCTTCCGTTGAGGGGATTGGCGCGGACGAGGGCCTGGCGCACGGGCGGCAGGGCCTGCTGGACGTCGGGGCCGAGCAGCGTCGGGTCGATCAGCCCGCGCGAGTACGCGAAGGAGTGGACGGCGACCTTGCCTTCGAGCCGGCGTTGCATCTCGGGGGCAAGCGCCTCCCAGGCGACGCGGCAGGAGACGAACTCCGTCTCGCCGCCCTCGGGCGGCACCAGGCGGCCGGAGAGGAGGGAGGCCTGGGCCGGCACCTGCTTGAACGACGAGTCGCTGTGCCACATCTGGTTGCCGCTCTGGTAGACCATGCGCCGGTCCGTCCAGTCCATGAGCTTGCCGTCCTCGTCCACGTTGGCCAGCCCGACGAGGTTCGGGTGCAGGCGGTCTTCCTTGCCCAGCGTCTTGACGGTCGTCTCGAGCGGGCCGAAGCGCAGGCTGAAGCGCATCTGCTCGTCGTCCGACAGCGGCTGGCCGTGGAAGACCAGGAGGGAATGCTCGTTGAAGGCCTCCCAGATGTGCGCCCATGTGCCGTCATCGAGCGGCTGGCGGAGATCCACGCCTTCGATTCCGACGCCGAAGGCGGGGTGGAGCCTGTGCATCTGGAGCGTGCCCGTCGAGATCGTCATGGAACCCCCCTGGGGCAACATCCTACATCACATGCAGAACCAGCCCCCGCCACGCCTCACGAGGACGCAGGGGCCGAAGGGGGCGGCGAAGTAGGGATAGACATAGGGGTAGTAGGGAAAGTAGTAGGCCTGAGCCCGCTGGGCCTGAAGGAGCGCGTCCTGCGCATCACGACTGAGCTGCGCCTGAGTCTCGAGGCTGCCGACGAGAAAGTCGCGAACGGGATCGCTGAGCGGCCCCTGCCTGATCACCTCGAGCGCGCGGTCGATCTGCTGTGCGACGCGCGGGTCGATGTTGAGTGAACGGAGCGCCGTCAGCTGCTGCTCGGCCTGGAGCGAGTCCTGATTCCGCAGATAGGCCAAGCCCAGGTAGAGGCGCACGCTCGGTTCATTGGGGCGGATCAGGACGGCCTTCTGGAGCGTGTCGCTTGCCTGGTCGATCTCCCCCTGCTTGTACTGGGCGATGCCCAACCCCACCAGCGCGTCAGTGCGGCCAGGGTCGGCGGCCAGGGCTTGGCTGAAGTAACCCTCGGCCTCGGCGAAGCGCCCCTTCTGCAAGGCCGACTGGCCCTCGCCATAGGGCGTCACGCAGCCCGCCGCGAGAGCGATGACTGCCAGTGTGAGCAGCGTCTGTTTCACGGTGCGGTCCCTCGGTTAAAGCAGGGGGAAGGCGGAGAGCGCGCCGGGCTCGGTGACGGACCTCGCCTCGTGGAGATACGAGGCGTCGAGCTGGCCGTAGCCCGTCACGCCGAGGAGCGCCAGGCAGATCCGTATCTCCTCCTCGAGGAGCTCGAGCGCGCGCTCGAGCCCAGCCTGCCCCGCGGCCGCCAGGCCCAGGCACTGGAGCCTGCCGAGCCCCACGCACTGCGCGCCGAGCGTGATCGCCTTGACCACGTCGGTGCCGCGCATGAATCCGCCGTCCACCATGACGGCGGCGCGGCCCGCGACGGCCGCCACCACCTCGGGAAGCACGTCGAGCGAGCCCCGGCCGTGGTCGAGCTGGCGGCCGCCGTGGTTAGAGACGTAGACGACCTCCACGCCGTGCTCGCAGGCCAGCGCCGCGTCCTCGCCGGTGGCGATGCCCTTCAGGATCAGCGGCACGTCGTGCGCGTCCTTGAAGCGCTTGACCTGGTCCCACGAGAGCGCGGCCTGGTATTCCGCGCCCGTCGCCTTGACGCGCCACGGCTTCACGAAGCGCTTGTCGAGGTCGCGCTCGCGCCGGCTGTAGGACGCCGAGTCCACGGTCATGCAGAAGGCGTGGTAGCCGTGGTCCAGCGCGCGCTTGACGTGGTCGTCCACGAAGGCGTCGTCGCCGCGGACGTAGAGCTGGAAGATGCGGTAGTTGTCCGCCGCCGCCGCCGTCGCCTCGAGGCCCGGGTTGCAGGCGCTCGAGAGCATGTGCGGCACGCCGAAGGCACCGGAGGCTTTCCCCGCCGTCGCGCCGCCGCCGGGCGCGAAGCTCTCGACCGACCCCACCGGCGCCAGCATTACGGGGATGCGCACGGGCCTGCCGAGGAAGGTGGACGAGGTGTCCACCTTGGAGACGTCGCGCAGCACCCGGGGTCTCCAGGCGAGCGAGTCGATCGCCGTGCGGTTGCGCTTCACGGTGGTCTCGGTCTCGGTGCCGCCGACCAGATAGTCCCACGGACCGTCGGCCAGGTTGCGCCGCGCCGCGCGGGCGATTTCGTGGAGCGTCTGGAACTGCTCGTCGAGGTTCGAGGGCATGGGGGGAAGTCTCCTTGAGTGCCCCCAAGTCTGCCCTCGGCCCCCTGCGAAGTCAAAGCCGGCGTGATAAGGCGGCGCATGCTCCGCGCCATCGCGCGCACGCCGACCTCGCCGCCGTCCTGGCACTCCTATGCGGCTGCTCCTCGTCGCCGACGGGGACGTCCGCGGCAGGTGACGAGCCGGTCGCGGCTGGAGACACCGCGCTCTTCATGGACGGGCAGACGCTCCGCGCCGTTGCGGCCGGCGACGGAGGAGCGCGGTAGAGTCTCGAGCTGCCTGCGGCGCTCGCCTACCCGCAGTCTCTCTGGGTGACCACCTCTATCTCCTCGGGGCGGCGTCCCTCGGCTCCGTCAACATCAAGAGCCGAGGCCTCGAGTGGATCGTGCCGCTCGGCAGCGCGCCGACTGCGGGCATCGCGGCGGCCGACGACACGCTCTACGTCACGACCCAGTCGGCGTCAGGTACCTGCGTCTTCCACCCTTCGACCCGGCGACGCAGAAGGACCGCTGGAGCCGCCCGCTCGACTCGAGCTCTCCCGTCGCGCCCATCGTCATGGGCTCGCTCGTCGCCACCGCCTCCAACTCGAGCGCAGAGACCCTCGTGGCCCTCTCGCGGGGTACTGGCATGGTCGCGTGGAGCGCGCGGGCGGGCTCGGTCCCGGTGCAGCCGGTGCTCAAGGGCAACGTGCTCTACGTCGCGGGGCAGGGGCCGAACCGCGTCTACGCCTTCGAGACGCGCACGGGCGCCGTTCTCTGGAGCGGGCGGCTCTGGGGCTGGCCCATGGGCATGGCGCTCACTGAAGACGGCACGCTCCTCGTCAGCGCGGACAACCTCACGCTCTACGCCTACCGGACGCGGTAGACCGGGCGCCGGCGGCAGGTCACCCGAGAACGGCGAGGACGTCCACCTTCACGTCGGTCGCGACCGCGACCGTGCGGTAGAGCGGTCAGCGACTCTTCCAGACCTCCACGAGCTCTTCGGCCTGCCCCTGGCTCACGCCCCAAATCTCGAACGAGACGTTGATGCACTGGAAGCGGTTGGGCTCGGCGTTGCTGCGGATGCCTTCGATGGCGACCTGCATGCCCTTGACGGGCACGTTCTTCTCCAGCGCGTACTTCTCGATGAGCGTCACGCCGCAGGAGGAGACGCCGGCCAGGAAAGCCTCGCCGTTGGTCAGCGCCTCGTTGGGGCCCGAGGGCGAGTCCAGCACGAAGTGGTTGTGGCGCGCGCTGTTCAGCGCGCGGCCCGGGGTACCGGTCGAGTAGGACCGCACCGTGTCGATCTTGACGCCCTGAGTCCCCTCAGCCATAGACGCCCCCTTTCGCTCGGTTGGAGGCAGCCATTGTAGCAGGCCGCGTGCCAATCGGTTGACAAGGCCGAGGGTCTCCCGCACGATGTCCCGAACCCGTGGAGCTACGAGTGATCCGCCAGTGAAGGTACGAGTGATCCGGAGGTACGAGTGATCCAGACCGTTCGCACCGCATGCGCCCATGACTGCCCCGACCAATGCTCGCTGCTGGCCACCGTCGACGACGGTCGGCTGCTGAAGCTCCAGGGCGACCCCGACCATCCGATGACCGCGGGCTTCGCCTGCGCCAAGGTGAACCGCGAGCACGAGTGGGTCCATTCCCCCGACCGCGTGCTCACGCCGCTCCGGCGCGCCGGCGCCAAGGGCGAAGGCCGCTTCGAGCCCATCTCGTGGGCCCAGGCGCTCGACCTGATCGTCGGCCGCTGGCAGGCCATCATCAGCACGGACGGGCCGCTGGGCATCCTGGGCTACGCCTACAGCGCGCACCAGGGCCAGTTGAACCGCGGGCTCTTGCTGGGCTTGTTCCACGCGCTCGGCGTCACGCGGCTCTGGGCCGGGACCGTTTGCGACTCCTGCGCCGAGGCCGGCTGGGACGCGGCGTGCGGCAGCACCGGCGGGGCCGATCCCGAGACCGTGACCGAGTCCGACCTCGTCATCTCCTGGGGCGCCGATCTCCTCACGACCAACGTCCACATGTGGCCGCTCGTCGAGCGGGCCCGCGCGCGCGGCGCCCAGCTCGTCGTGATCGAGCCGCGGCGCAGCCGCACCGCCGAGCGCGCCGACTGGCACTTGAGAGTCAATGTCGGCACGGATGCGGCGCTCGCCCTCGGGGTCATGCATATCCTCGCGCGCGCCGGCCTCTGCGACCGCGACTACATCGCCCGCGAGACGATCGGCTTCGACCGGCTCGAGCTGGGAGTCCTGCCGCGCTTCGATCCGGCCTCCGTGTCGGCGATCACGGGCGTGTCCGTCGCCGACCTCGAGCGGCTCGCGCTCCTCTACGGCCGCGCGCGGGCGCCCTTCATCCGCATGGGCGAGGGCATGTCCCGTTGCGTGAACGGCGGCCAGGCCATCCGCGCCGTCGCGCTCCTCCCAGGGCTGACGGGGGCCTACAACCGTGTGGGCGGGGGCGCGCTCCTGATGACGGCGACGGGCTTCGGCCTGGACAGTAGCGGGATCCGCAAGCCCTCGGGCCCCGCGACGACGCGGATCGTGAACCATTCGCGGCTCGGCAAGGCGCTCCTCGAGCTGGGCGATCCGCCGATCCGTTCGATCTTCGTCGCCGCCAACAACCCGGCTGTCACCTGTCCCGACTCGGTGACGGTGCGCCGCGGATTCGCGCGCGAGGATCTCTTCACGATTGTCCACGACCCGTTCCTCTCGGACACGGCGCGCTACGCCGACATCGTCCTCCCGGCGGCGACCTATCTCGAGAGCGAGGATGTCGTCCGCTCCTACGGCTCGTACTACATCCAGATGGTCCGGCAGGTCGTGCCGCCCCAGGGCGAGGCGTGGTCGAACGGCCGCCTCGCGCAGGAGCTGGCGCAGCGGCTCGGCCTCAAGGACCCGATCTTTTCCATGGACACGGACGGGCTCCTCCGCGAGCTCTTCGGCGGCGCCGCCTCACCGGCGGCGGAGGTGGACCTGAAGGATCTGCGGGATGGCGGACCTATCAAGCTCGCTCCCAAGCCGGGACGGCAGCGCTTTACGACGCCGTCGGGTAAGCTCGAGTTCTATTCGGCGGGCCTGGCGGCGCAGGGTCTGCCGGCGATGCCCGACTGGGTCGCCGACCCGCTCGAGCCCGAGGCGCGCGCGCGCTTCCCGCTGCAGCTCTTGACGGCGCCGGGCTACTTCCAGGCGCACACGGCGTATGCCGGCGTCGCGGCCCTGCGCAAGCGCGCGGGAGCGCCCGAGTGCGTGCTGCACCCGGAGGATGCGGCGGCGCGCGGGCTCGAGAACGGCCAGGTGGTCGAGCTGCACAACGACCACGGGACGGTGCGGCTGAGACTCCGCGTCAGCGACGAGACGGCGCGCGGCGTGGCCTTCGTGCCCGGCCAGCGCCCGGCGGCGGAGGCAGGCGGCGGGACGATCAACATGCTGTGCGGAGACCGCTACAGCGACATGGGCGAAGGAGCGACCTACCAGAGCACGCGGCTCGACGTCCGCGCCGCGCGCTGAGAGGGAGACCCGCGTGATAGGCATCGTCGCGACCATCAAGGTGAAACCTGGGATGAACAAGGAGTTCGAGCAGGTGGCCAAGGAGCTGGTGGCCAAGGTCAACTCGAGCGAGCCCGGCTGCAAGCTGTACGCCCTCCACCACGGCGAGGCGCCGGAGACCTACGTCTTCCTGGAGCGCTACGCCGACCAGGCCGCCGTGGACGCCCATCGCGGAACGGAGTATTTCAAGGCGCTCGGGCGTAAGATGGGGGAGTATATGGACGGCCGCGCCGAGGTGATGCGGCTCCGCGAGGTCGGCTAGATCCTCGAGGAGAACGGGGGGACCGCCGTGCGGAAAATTCTGACGACCGTGTTGCTGGCGTGGGCTCTCTGGTGGGTCCAGGACCTGGAGAAGAAGCCCGAGATGCCCCGGGACATCGTCAAGCTCAGCGTGCACGAGACCCAGGACGCGTGCGAGGCACAGGCCGTGACTCGCCGCCAGTGGCAGGTGGACCTCAGCCAGCAGGAGGTCGGGAGCTTCGACTGGAACTCCAAGCCCTGGCCCACGTACATGCTGCGCCGTCAGACCTTCACCTGCATCCCGGCGTAGCGGCGACCACGCGTCCACAGCGGCGCGCAGCGGAGTAGGCCGGACGTGGAAACCATCCTGATCGTGGACGACGAGCCCGAAGTGCGCGCCGTCGCGCGCGACATGCTCAAGGCCAAGGGCTACACCACGCTCGACACGGGCGATCCCACGCTGGCGCTCCGGATCGCGCGGACCGAGTCCCAGCCCATCCACCTGCTGCTGACCGACGTCGTCATGCCCCTCATGAACGGGCGGGAGCTGGTCGATCAGATCCGCGCGATCCGCCCGGCGATGAAGACCCTCTACATGTCGGCCTACACCACCGAGACCGTCGAGGACTACGGCATCCGGCTCGCCCCGGGTGAGCCCTTCGTCGTCAAGCCCTTCACCATGGAGAGCCTGGCCTCGGCGGTGCGCTCCGTGCTCGACTACCGGTCGCCCTTCGGCAAGCGTCCCTCCCCGTAAGCGCGCCGCCCGAAAGGGGACGACGAATCGCGCCCAGTTGTGTCATGATAGTGGTGTCTGGCTCGGCCGTCGGTTCATTGCGGACCCCTCCTCACCAGACCGCACTCTGGTTCCCCCTTCCGCGGTCCAGAGCGCGTCATCCGCAGCGGGAGATGTACTCGGAGGTTGCTCATGGCGCAGAAACTGTTTATCGGGGGGCTGTCCTTCTCCACGACCGACGAACGCCTGCGCGAGCTGTTCGCCGCTGCCGGCACCGTCGAGTCGGCCGCGGTGGTGACGGACCGTGACACCGGCCGTTCGCGCGGGTTTGGGTTCGTCGAGATGGCGACGGTCGAAGAAGCTACCGAGGCGGTGAAGAAGTTCAATGGGCAGGAAGTGGATGGCCGGACGCTGAAGGTCGAGCTGGCGAATCCCTCGGGCTCGGGCGGCGGCCGGAGCGGCGGCGGGTACCGGAGCGGCGGCGGTGGTGGTGGTGGAAATCGGGGGGGCGGCGGCGGCCGCTGGTAGTCAGGAGCCGACCATGCAGGTCGCAGCGTTCTCGACTCCAGAGAGCCCGGATTGGCGCTGGCGCATCATCAACTACGCCGGCGAGATCATCGAGGAGTCCCACGAGACATATCCGACGATCGTCAGCGCCGTGGCCGACGGGAACAAGCGGCTCGTGCAGATGAACGTCGTGGACAATTCGGTCGTCGCGCGCGTCACCCGCTCGACCTCGCATCTGCGGCGCCGGTAGCGGGGGCTGGTGTGAGGTGAAGCTCCTGCTCGTCCGTCATGCCGCCGCTGTGCCCACGGGCACGCCCGGCGTTCCCGACGACGAGCGCCCCCTCACGCCGAAGGGCAAGGCCAAGTTTACCGTGGCCGCCAAGGGGCTCGCCCGCATCGCCCGTCGGCCCGATGTGCTGCTGACGAGCCCGCTGCCCCGCGCGCGGGCGACGGCTGAGATTGCCGCTCGGGCCTTCAAGCGCATCGAGCCCACGGTCGAGCCGGCTCTCGGTCACGAGAGCCTCGACGGCATCGTGGCCGCGCTCGGCACGCGCCCGCCCGGCGCGACAGTGGCGATCGTCGGCCACGAGCCCACGTTCTCCGCGCTCCTGGCCCGCCTGCTCGGCGCCGCGCACGGTGAGCGGCTCGCATTCAAAAAGGGCGGCGCCGCCCTCGTGGATCTGCCCGACGGGCCTACCGGCCTCGGCGTGCTCCTCTGGTTCCTGAAGCCGAAGGTGTTGCGGGCGCTCGCGGGCGACTGACCCCGTGGGACGCCGGCGGCGGGAATCTCGCAAGAAAGCGGAGCTGGTGGCGGTCGTCGATCTAGGCTCGACGGCGGTTCGCTTCCTGCTCGCCCGGATCAACCCGAACTCCGGCTTCCACCTGCTCGTGGAGGAGCGGGAGCCCACGCGGCTGGGCGGCGGCGCGCCCGGCGTCCTGCCGCGGGAGGCGATCCACCAGACGCTCCGGGCCGTGCACCGGTTCTTCGCCCGGCACTCGCTGAACGGGCGCGGCCCGCGCGTGATCGCGGTCGCGACGTCGGCCGTGCGAGAAGCCCGCAACCGCGAACGGCTGCTCGAGCCGCTGCGCCGCAAGGAGGGGATCGAGGTGCAGGTCCTGAGCGCGCGAGACGAAGCGCGGCTCGGCGTCGAAGCCGCGCTCGACAGCCTGTCCTTCAGGGACGGCGTGGTCGCGGACCTCGGCGGCGCGAGCCTGCAGCTCAGCCGGGTGCGGGACCGCAGGGTTGTCTCCACCGCGAGCCTTCCGCTGGGCACGGTGCGGACCACGAGCCGCTTTCTGCGCGACAACCGGCCCAAGCCGCGCGCGCTCCAGGCGCTCCGCAGCGAAATCCGCGCCCAGCTTCTGGACGGCCTGCCGCCCGCGAGGCGCGGCGAGGTCATGGTGGGGCTGGGCGGCACCGTCCGCACCCTCGCCAGCATCCACCTCCGGTCGCACCAGGGCGAGCGGAAGCACCGCCACGGGCTGCAGCTCTACCAGTCCGACGTCACCGCCGTCCGTGAGCGCCTGGAGAGCCTCTCCCGGCGGAAGCGCCGGAAGATCGGCGGCCTCAAGGCGGAACGGGCCGATATCATCCTGGCCGGGGCCATCGTGATCGAGGAGGCCATGGTTTTCGGCGGCTACCTACGGCTCGTCGTCTGCACGCGCGGCGTGCGCGACGGCATCCTTTTGCGCGAAACATTCAACGGTCGAGGCTGACATGAACACGGACGCGTTCATCAATCGTGAGCTGTCGTGGCTCGAGTTCAACCGGCGCGTGCTCGAAGAGGCGCAGGACCCGAGCGTGCCGCTCCTTGAGCGCGTGAAGTTCCTCGCCATCTTCAGCGCGAACCTGGACGAGTGCTTCATGGTGCGCGTCGCCACCTTGAAGCGGCGCATCGAAGCCGGCGACAAGGCGCCGGGGCCCGACGGGCTCACGCCCGGGGAGACCATGGCCGCCATGGTCGTGCGGATCCACGAGCTGGTGGACGAGCAGCACCGCTGCTTCCTCGAGGAGGTCCAGCCGCTGCTCGCCGCGGAAGGCATCGTCCTGCTCCGCCCCAAGGAAACGAGTGAAGAGCAGCAGCGCTTCCTTGAGGACTACTTCCGCCGCACGCTCTTGCCCGTGCTGACGCCGCTGGCCGTCGACCCCGGCCACCCGTTCCCGTACCTCGGCAACCGCTCGCTCTGCCTCGTGGCCTCCGTCCGGCCGTCGGCGCCCTCCGTGCTGCCGCACAGCGCGCTGTCCGTCATCCACATCCCGAGCCAGGTGCTGCCGCGCTTCGTCCCGCTGCCCGATCCGGCCGGCAAGCAGGTGTTCATGCTGCTCGAGGACGTCATCCGCCTGCACCTGCCGAATATCTACAACGGCTACGACATCCTGTCGACCCACGCCATCCGCGTGACGCGCGACGCGGTCCTGCAGCCGCCGGGCCGCCCGGAGGACCTGCTCGCCAGCATCGAGGAAAGCCTGCGCGAGCGCCGCCTAGGCACGGCCGTGCGGCTGCAGCACGACGGCGACCTGCCGCCCGACATCCTGGCGACGCTGCTGGACGAGCTGGAGCTGTCCCCGGAGGACCTCTACGAGGACGAGGGGTTCACAGCCTTCTCGGACCTGTTCCAGCTCTACGCGGCGGTGGACGTGCCGCGGATCAAGGACCGGCCGCTGCCGCCGCATCCCGTCCCCGCCTTCGATCACGCGCCGGATATCTGGAGCGCCATCCGGACGCAGGACGTCCTGGTGCATCACCCCTACCACACCTTCGACGCCGTCACGCGTTTCGTGCGCGAGGCCGCCATCGATCCCAAGGTGCTTGCCATCAAGATGACGCTCTACCGCGTGAGCCCGGCCTCACCGATCGCGCACGTGCTGCGCACCGCCGTCGAGAACGGCAAGGAGGTCGCCGTTCTCGTGGAGCTGCAGGCCCGCTTCGACGAGGAGGCGAACATCCGCTGGGCGCGAGCGCTCGAAGAAGTGGGCGCCCATGTAGTCTACGGCCTCGCGGGCTTCAAGACCCACTGCAAGGCGTGCCTCGTCGTGCGCCAGGAGGCGGACGGCATCCGGCGCTACTGCCATCTCGCCACCGGCAATTACAACGTTCGGACGGGCGGCGTCTACGAGGACCTCGGGCTCTTCACCAGCCGCGAAACCTTCGGCGAGGACCTGACGGAGCTGTTCAACCTCCTCACCGGCTACACGCGCCCGCACGGCTTCCACCACCTGTTGCTGGCGCTCAGCGACCTGCGCGAGGGCCTCGTCGAGCGCATCCGCCGCGAAGCCGAGCACGCCAGGGCCGGTCGGCCGGCGCGGATCATCGCGAAGATGAACGGGCTCGCGGATCCCCGCCTGATCGAGGAGCTGTACGAGGCCAGCGGGGCGGGGGTGCGGATCGACCTGATCGTGCGCGGGATCTGCTGCCTGCGCCCCGAGGTGCCCGGGCTGTCGGAGAACATCCGCGTCGTCTCGATCGTGGACCGCTTCCTCGAGCACGCGCGGATCTTCTACTTCGAGAACCTTGGGGAGCCGGAATACCTGCTGGCCTCAGCGGACTGGATGCCGCGGAACCTCGACCGCCGCGTCGAGATCGCCTTCCCCGTGCTGGACCCCGGACTCCAGGCCCAGGTCCGCGAGATCCTCGAGATCCAGCTTGCCGATACGGTGAAGGCGCGGCGCATCCTGCCCGATGGCAGTTCCGTGCGCATCACGGCGGACGGGCAGCCCGCGCTGCGCTCGCAGGAGCGCCTCTACGAAGTCACGGGAGCGCACGGCATCTTCGCGTAGTCTCCCCAACGATCCACGCTGCTCTCAGAGGAGTTCGGCCATGATGAAATGCGAAGCGTGCGGGAAAGAGCTCACCGACGACGCGAAGCGATTCTGCAGCGAGGCCTGCCGCGGCATCTTCATGGACGGCCTGCGGCACGGCACCCGGCGATCGCCCGGCCGCACCACTGCCAAACGGCGCCGCCGGCGTGGGCGCTGAATGGTTACCGGGAATAAATCGCACCGGAGCGGGCCTGTAAGCCGGGCCCGACCGCCTCAGGGGATCCTCGCCAACCGGGGCCGCTCGCTCTTTCCGAGGCACTCGGCGCTGCCTTCACACCGAGTAAGGGCAGATTTCCGTTGACTAGAATCGACGGGCAGCTACTCTTGCCGCAAGATGGAATGCCACAGCGGAATGATCTCTGACCTGAACCCGTCAGTGCAGTGTCCAGAAGGTCTTCCGGTAGTTCGTGCCATGCGCCACACTGGGCTGGCTGCTACTACAGCATTGGATCGGAGCCCCTTCCATGCCTGACCGTGTGCTGAAGCAACACGACAAAGGCGTAGATGTGATCGAGGCGCAGGGTTTGCTGAACCGCGCCGGCGCGATCCTCGATCTTGACGGAGGCTTCGGTGGCGGCACTGAGGCGGCAGTGCGCGAGTTTCAGGCGGCCAGCGGCCTACCGAACAACGGCACCATCGATGCCGCCACATGGCAGAGACTGCGCGGCCTACCCGAACCTTCTCCCGACATCCCGGCGCGCGCGGTCGCTTTCATCGCCCGCGAGGAGGTAGGAAGCCGCGGATACTACGACACCCAGTGCACCCGCCCCACATGGCCCGGCGGCGCCAGCGGAGTCACGATAGGCGTCGGCTATGACCTCGGCTATCAGGTCGCCTTCGACGCCGACTGGTCGAATCTGCTCACTCCGGCGCAGATAGGGGGGCTGCGCCCCTGGCTCGGCCGCAAGGGTCAGGCCGCCTCGGCCGGCCCGGCGCAGCTCACAGGCAACACCATCCCCTGGCACGCTGCTTGGACCGTGTTTATTCGCCGCACACTGCCGGCGGAGATTGCTACCACCCGCGCCACCTTCACGGGCCCGGCGCTGCTGTCCCCGCTCTGCCTCGGCGTGCTGGTCAGCCTGGTCTACAACCGTGGCAGCGCCATGGCTGACACGCCCGGCTACCCGGGCAGCCGCAAGGAAATGCGTGATATCCGCGACGCCGTCGCCGCCGGGCGCACGGCTGATGTCCCCGCCGCGCTGCGCGCCATGAAGCGGCTCTGGCCCGAGGGCAACGGCCTGCGCGACCGGCGCGAGCGCGAGGCGAAGCTGTTCGAGGAGGGCCTCGCGTAGGGCTGAGCCGCGCGTCTCAGGCGGAAGCGTGGGCGCGGGCGACCGCAGCGGTGCGTGTTTCGACGCCCAGCTTCGAGAAGACCCGCTCGAGATGTTTGCCCACCGTGCGGGGACTTGCCCGAAGGATCGTCCCGATGTCCTTGTTCGTCTTGCCTTCTGCCACCCAGTGGAGGACCTCGGCCTCGCGCGGGGTCAGCCCGGGCTGTAGGAGCGCCGCGTAGTCGACCTTCGTCTTTTCTTCCTCAAGGACAAGGAGATCGTCCGGCGAGTCAGGAATCAGCCGGATGCTGAGACGCGTATCCTCCCGCTGCACGACCAGGGGCCGAGGCGGTGCAGTCAGCGTGTTGCCGCGGCCCAGGCGCTCCGCCTGCTCCCGGACCCAGCGCTGGAGGTCCTCGGGCAGCTGATGCCCTCGCGCCGCGCCGTCGTCAAAGTACAGCGTCAGCCAGTATCTTGCGCGCGGGGAGATGAGGTGCCGGCCGCTCCGGCGCAAGAAGACGACCTCACGCCGGCGCGTCTCCGGTGCCACGCCTGCCGCGGGGGCCGTCCGGCGGAGCGTGGACACGGTCTCTGCGTTCGCGTAGGCGGTCATCAGGTGAGGGCGGAGCAGGCTCAAGATGAGCCGGTCACGCTCGGTGAAATCGGCCTCGGCACGGCCTCGATCGAGCGCGATGGCGATCGTCGGGGCCGACTGCCGCTGGAGGCTCTTGAGCATGAACGTCATCTGGTACTCCACCCCGGTGCGGCGATAGTTCTCGTTGTAAATCGACAGGCTGTGCAATTGCTGGGGGGTCAGGAAGTCAGACAGCTTGTGTGGTGACCCATCGCCCGTCCGCAGGTAATGGGCGAGCACCGGCTGCTCGTGCCGATACTGTCCGGCACTCAGCTCGAGATGTGGTATCCGGGCATCTCTCGGCTCCACCACATACCTGATCCGTGTCGCCCCGCGTTCGATCTCGTTGTACGAGCCGAAGGGAGCCGGCACGACCCGGAGCAACCCCGCAACGGCCTGTCGCGGGAACGCCTCAAGATCCAGCGTCGCGTAGGTCATCCGCAGGCAATCCAGGGCGGCCCCTAGATCACGGCGGCTCAATCGATGCATTCTCTGCCCTCAGCTGTCGGACTGGTCGTGAACTGCTGGTCGGTGCCGGAACAGTGCGGCAGGCCGTTGCCTTAGTCAAGTCGCCCGAGCCGACGTCCTACAGCCCATACGTCAAGTGACGTATGGCCCAGGGCCCGCCGACCCTGTAGAAGGAGGCTCCTATGCGTCGGACTGCCGGTCACCAAGGGGGCGGCATGGCTTCCTTCCAGATCCAAGAGAAGCTCCGCAGAGCCTTTTGTCCTCCGACATGAGGTACAGAATGAATCTCATCAACTCGCCCGGGCTTCGGATCTCCATGTGTCCACTCCTTTGTGTTCAGGGATGGATGGGAAGGCCCTCGCGCCGTGCGATTGCCTTGCTAGTCGCCGCCTCACTTCTTTCCAGTGGCTGTGGCACGTTCGGAACCTATTTCGGGGTCCGTCCGGATAGCCCGGCAATCACGCCCAGCAGCAATGTTCAGACTGAGTGCGCTAGGCGCGACAGGATCGCCGGAACCTTACTCGCGCTCGACTGTGAAGGGTACCTCAGCCACGTGGAATGGGCCCAGCAGCTCAACGAAGCGTATCGGACCCGTGCGACCATGAACGAATGGTCGATTTACCTTGCGGGCACCATCGCGCTCGGCGCGCTCAGTGCAGTCGGTGGCCTTGGCATAGCCGCTGCCGCGTCTACCACGACGATTGGTCTCATCGGCGTGTCGAGCGGCTTTGCCTCCGGGTTCTTCGGCCTGCTCAACAACAGCGCCCGAGCAGGCTTTTACACAGTGGCAGCGAACGAAATTGCGTCGGCTCTTGCCGAGGCCGCCAGAAGAGTGGGGACGCCCCCCACAGCGCAATCCTATACGGCTGCGACTGTGATTCTTCACGATAAGGTGGAGGCGGCTGCAATCTGGCTGGAGACGAAGCGGTCCGAGGCGGCAGCCGCGGCGGCGGCGGCCGCACAGAAGGAGCAGGCTACTCAACAAATGCAGGACAAACTCGCGCTCGTTGAGAAGGCTGCGCTCGTAGCGATTGACCCCGCTTCCGGCAAGGCGCAAAAGCCTGCGACCCTAACGACGAGTGGGGTCGACCTGACTAAGTTCAAGGGCAAGATCCAGGCCCTCATCGATGGGGAGTCCGCCAAGGCCGAGGTGAAGTCCGCGGACACGGTCGAGGTTACGATGCCGTCGAAGCCAGAGGGCAAGGATCGCGTGGTTGTAAGACTAAAGATCGACGGAGTGATCATTCCAGGCGGACAGAGTTACACGTATGAGAAGCCTTAGTAGAGCAGGCGATTCCGAAGCTATGCAGGGGCCGCGATCGAGGCCGGGCACGAGTACCCAAGAATTCGTGTGAGGAAGCAAGCTCCGGGAACACTTGGCTAACCTGCCTCCAGGGAGTCAGGTGGCAAGAGCACTGGCCGCTCCGCCGGTTCGTGAAGAGCGCAGGGAGGAGGCGAGCGTGCTAGGTTCTTCTCCAGTTAAGAGTGTATGATTCGCAATGGTTTGGTTGATAGTGGCGCTTGTGGGAATGGCGCAGCCATCAACTGCATCGGCGTTCCAGCTCCCGCCCGAAACTACAGATAGTGTTGGCCGGAGCCATGTGTAGATCGTTAGCACTAGCGTTACTCGCGCCGCTTATTCTGTTGTACCCGGCCTTGATTCCGCATGACGCAATCGCAGGCGTGAACCCCAAGTGCTTGAACAGTGATGCGGGTGCGCAAGCGCGGCTAATCGCCTATGACCACCGAGGATCTGGCGACCCCGCGAGCCCGCCGTCAATCCCGAAGGTTAGAGCTGGAGATATCTCGTATACCCAGCCACCACCGAACGCACAAACTGCCGTGTCGCCCTATGAGATGCCCGAAGATGTGCGGCTGGATTGGACGAAATGGCCGTCTACTAGGGTAACCTACGGTGGTGTCCCGTTCGAATTTATGGGCGTTCACGTGACAAACAAAGATGAGTCGGACAAGCAACCTTGTATTCGGCTGATGTTCCGGGTTATGGCACCCGTCTACGAAGCCCATGGGGGAGTGCCTTATTTAGTGTCTGGATGGGAGCGCAAGACACCCAAACTTATATCGGTCGGTGAGGGGGTGTCTAGGTTCGTTGCGTTTGACAGTTCTGAACAATTCTACTTGATAAATCTAGCTAAACTTCGGCAAGACGTCTTTTGGCGACAGCGGTTTGACCTGTACATTAGCAACGTTCGTAACTCTACGGATCCGCGGGCCCGTCCGGTTCACTTCGAGCGGCTGCTGTTCAACATCATTCGCAGGTCCCGATACTCAGCTCCAGCCATTGAAAAGGAGGACAGAGAGAGGTTCAAAGCGGCCACCTTTGAGGAACTTAAAAGACGTGGAAATGATTGCGGAAGTCGGCCCGACTTAGCGGCCTGCATCTTGAACGTCGCATTCATGGAAACAGAACTCGGGAAGGCTAACCCGCTGTCCGTGAGCGACGCCTTGGACAATAGCGGGCTAGCATTCGGCCCTCGCCAGTTGGACCTTGGTCAGGGGAGAAATGATGCCCGTAAGTTTGCAGCCGACTACCTCATCGATAAGACGGACGCGGAAGAAGCTGACTGGAGCAATCGTTTCCTTCGACCAATCGAAGCAATGCGGTTGAGAGACCTCCGGATCATGTACTCCGACGTCACAAGACGATTCAACGATCGGCTTGGTATCCATGGCGATCGAGTTATCGAGGTCTACGCCACTGGATTGCTCGAAATGGCCAATGCAGACTACAAGCTCGCCACGATCCGCTTCTCCGGGAAGGCTGAACTGCTTGCCAGGCTGTTAGCCGCGGACTTTTCCAACAAGTGGGGTGAGGCGGCGGTCGTTCGGATTGTGGCATTTTTGCGTGCTCGAGAGCAGCCGTATGGTGAGTGCGCGCTTCTAGGGACCTGGAGAGAGGGAGTAGAGAAATACTTTCGACCCGACGATGTGAAGGACTTCAAGCGTCGCGCGACTATCGTCAAGACATGGTTTGCGAAGGCAGTAGGGGCAGATTTGAGTTCCTGTGGCCTCTGACTTGAAGGAATGTGGACTCCAGATGATAAATCTGTGATCGGGAATCTTTGAATGGAGCGAAGGACGGAATTCTGGAATGACTAATTACTCTCTTTCTGGAAGTTCGACTCAGCGTGAGAGAGAGCGGAATGGTGAAGCGAGTGTTCTCTCAAGGAGAGACATCCATGAAGCGCATACTGATTCTCGTCGGCATGGCGTCTGTGTTCGTGGCGACCGGCACCTCGCATGCGCAGCTGAGGGACTGGCTGACGAAGAACGACTCCCGAAACGGGTCCACGATTGTCAACTTCCTCGCGTCGGTCGAACGCGTGGACAAGGTGCCAGCGTATCGCGATGAACTAAGGCGGCGTAAAGTTAACGTCGGCCTCGTATTCGTGCCGGGGATTCTCGGCTCTGCGCTCAAGAGTGGGACGGGCGAGGAAATCTGGGGTTACAGCCTTCGAATGTCGGACGGTCTGCGACTGCCGTCCGGGTTGATCGACCCGAGTGCGGAGTCGGACGTGAGCGCGACGATCGCGGACGGCAATGGAACCCTGGACCTGTATGGCGATGCGATGACCCTAATCCGCGCCAACGCGGTACGGGCCGGCATTGCGCCGGATCGCATTGTGGCGTGCGGCTACGATTGGCGGCGCGACATCCGCGCCGGAGCCCGCGACCTGAAACGCTGCATTGAGACCGCCGAGGCACTTAAGGGCATCGAGGCCCTGATCGTGATCGCGCACAGCATGGGCGGTTTGGTCACGTACCAGTGGCATCGGGACAACGCGGCGGACGGTGTGCTTCCTGGCGGCGTGCCCGTAATTGCGGTGGTGACGCTTGGATCGCCTCTCGCTGGCTCCTGCGAGATCGTACGCATGATATCGAAAGGTTACGTACAGCCGACCGCAAACGACCGCCACACGACCAAGGGCTGGCTCGGACGATTCGCGACCGACGTAAAGAACATGAAGGATCGCGTTGTAAATGCCGTGACCGGATTCTTCAGCGACGACGTGCGCCCGCTCGTCCTCACCTGGCCGGGGGCGTTTGACCTCAGCCCGCCTGCGGCGCAGACTAAGGACGATACAAATTGCGCGGCGGTGCCGAGAAACCCGGGCGACGACACCGACCCAGCCGTAGTTAGTCACTACGAATCGCTCTTCTGGACCGGGTCGACCGGTTCAGGCCTGCTGTCGGGCAAACCGCTCCCAGAGGGCTACGGTTACGTGCTTTCCGTCGCGAACGACTTCCGCGCGACGTTCAGAGTCGAGCCACTAACGTCGCCGACCTACCTCTTCGCGAGCGAAATGTGGGACACGCCGATGCAAGCGAAGCTCGTGCCGCCGACCTACGCGCCCGATGCGCGCGAGGAATGGCACACGGTGGACGGGGACGGCAGAGTACCATTCAACTCGGCGATGCCAACTGCGATTCAGTCGCGCGCGGCCGACGCCACGCGTGTGTATAGCGTGCACGGCAATCTGGCAGAGGACAAGGTGTTCCACGAGGAGTTCTTCACCCAGAGATTGCCCAGATTGCTGAACGGATGGTATGCGACGCAACTGATGCGGAAGGCGGCCAGCGATCCGGTCTTCCTGGCGGCCTACGCCGCTGCGGGGGGGCTTCAGGTCCATCCCTACGACATGCTTGCCGTCTATGAGCGGCAGAGCGAAACGAATCAGCGCGATCCGATATATGCGCTGACGATCGAGGCTTGGAATACCACCTTGGCGTTCAATGATGCCTTGTGCGGTGTCTCAGCGTGCCCGGACTACGTGCAGGCGAAGAAGGCCGCGGCAAATGCTACCGATGCGGAGAAAGCAGCAATCTTCTCAGCCGCGATGCAGACGCCTGACGGTCTCAGCGACGACGAGGCAACGTTTCTCCGAGCCAGACGCGGTCTTGCGATGGTGAACCAGCTCAACTGGATCGCCGGGATTGGCGATCTGCGCTACGCGGTGCCCAGGCTCGAGGCGCGCTACCAGCGGCTCGGCGGAAAGGAAAAACCAAATGAGCGCGATCTACGCATCAACGCTAATGCAAATTTGGTCCGCGCACTCGTGATCCGCGGCTTTTGTGACGAAGCGAAGCCGTACATGCAGCGCATTCCGGCGGACAATCGCTGGGCGGTTGATCTGCGTAAGGCGCAGTGCTTCGACCGGGACACCGGGAAGATCGTCTCGCTGCGTTGAGACCCGGGTCCTTCGCGGGTGTCCGTGGCGGCTAGCGTCTCCTGATGTCGTTTAGGAGCGCTGGAGCAGTTCCAGTGGATGGGCGGAGATGTCACTAAGGGTCGTTCACCTGAAATCGTGCAGGCGATTCAGGTGTTGGAAGGGAGCAGTTCGCGCCGGGTGGTTACATCCCCCTAGCCTGGATTTCCACAGAAGCGTAACTCCCTAAGCGAACCGGAGTCAAACTCGGCGTCACCAGCGTTCTGTGGATGCTTCCTCCCTTCGAGATCTGGGCAACCTAGCCGACCCGCCTCGATCGGTGTCTTAGCATATTTGTGCACTGATCCGTCCTATTTCTATGGTCTTTGATTGCCGGAGCTTCACGGCGTCCTGTGGCGCTGGGGCAGTGAGTCTTCGCCGTTCCGCCTCGTATCTCGGGCAACCACCGGTTGGGGGCCGATTTATTGCTTGGCCCCAGAGATGGTATGTAGTACTCATGTATTATGCCGTTGGGTGCACCGAAGAATCTAAGCACCTGCAAGCGCTTCTTCCTGCACGCCACGTCGCCCAAGCAGCGCCAGTACGAGGCCCTGCGCGCGTACTACGTCGACGAGCGGCCCGCCGCCGAGGCAGCCCGGGACTTCGGGTACTCGCCGGGCGCCTTCCATGTGATGTGCCATCACTTCCGGCGCCAGGCCGCGCCCGTCTTCTTTGCCTCCCCGCGGCCCGGGCCCCGCGCCCAGCCCAAGAAGTCCGCCGCTCGAGAGTCCATCATCGCCTTGCGCAAGCGGAACTACTCGATCTACGAGATCAGCGAGGCCCTCAAGGAACGCAAGCTCCCTCTCAGCCCGACGGCGGTGCGGGAGGTGCTCAAAGCCGAGGGGTTCGCGGCCCTGCCGCGCCGCTTGGACGAGGAACGTCCGGCCCGACCGCATCCGACGGTCGAGCCCGTGGCCGATGCGCGCGCGTTCTCCCTGGCCCCCCGGCGGTTCCAGACCCGCTGCGGGGGCTTGTTCCTGTTCGTCCCGGAGCTCATTCGCCTCCACCTCACCGAGATGGCCCAGGCCGCGCGGCTGCCCGGCTCGAAGATGATTCCTGCCCCCCACGCGCTGCGGGCGGCCCTGGCCCTCAAGCTCTGGTCGATCGAGCGCAAGAGTCACATCATGGCGCTCGTGGCCGATGAGGGCTTGGCGCTCTTCGCTGGGCTCAACGCCATCCCCAAGCGGAGCTACCTCGCGGAGTACTCGTCGCGGATCGATCACGCGATGACCACCAAGCTCTTGGCCGCCTGGCAGGAACCCGGCGGGGAGGCCCGCCTCTGGCCCGGCCGCTCCTTCAATCTCGACTTCCACTCCGTCCCGTACTACGGGGAGCATCCCGTCATCGAGCGCCACTACGTGTCGATGCGCAGCCGGCAGCAGAAGAGTGTGCTCACCTTCTTGGCCCAGGATGCTGAGGGGCACGCCTTCTGCTACGCCAATGCGGACCTCCGCAAGGGTGACGAGACGGAGGAGATCTTCCGCTTCATTGACTTCTGGACGCGCACCCACGGGGACCGGCCCCGGCACCTCGTGTTCGACTCCCGCCTGACGACCTACGGCAACTTGGGGCGGCTGGATGCCCTGGGGATCACGTTCATCACCCTGCGCCGCCGGTCCCCCCGGCTCCGCAAGGAGATCGCGCTCGTCCCTCGCTCCGCGTGGCGCACCGTCGAATTGGATGTGCCGACCCGGAAGTACCGGTTCCCCCGCGTCGTTGAGCAGCCCGTCGAGCTGGTGAAGGACCATACCTTCCGCCAGATGTTCATTGAGGACTTGGGTCACGACGACGCGACAATCCTCGTAACGAACGACCGCCGGGGGGCCGCCGCGGTGATCACGCGCTACGCGCAGCGCATGCTCATCGAGAACGCGCTGTCCGACGCCGTGCGCTTCTTCCACCTGGACGCCCTGTCGTCCGCGGTGGGCCTCAAGGTGGACTTTGACATGGCCCTGCTGGTGATCGCCAGTGGCCTCTACCGCCTCCTTGCCCGCACGATGCGGGGCTACGCGGACGCCCAGGCACGTCAGATCTTCCGCGACCTCATCGACATGCCCGCGACCGTGGAGGTGACAAAGACCGAGGTCATCGTGCAGTTCCATCGCCGCGCCCATCTGCCCATCGTGATCGCCTCGGGCCGGCTCAATAAGCCCGTAAAGGTTCCCTGGTGGAACGGAGTGCCGCTTCGATTGACGACGTGAGACACTGGCGGCGATGAGCCTGAATCTTAGGCGAATTCCGGTCCGTGGAAATCCAGGCTAGGGGGAGTGCACATAATTCTTAGAGGCTACGTGCGCGCAACATATAAATCGCACCAGAGAGGGCCTGTAAGCCGGGTCCTGTCACCCGGGCGTGAGCCCGAGGAGACGGTCATTTCTCTAGGACGCCGGTTGCCCGGCGCCTCCAGCGGCCATACCCGAGAGCGCCACGCGGGCCGCGCTTCACCAGTCCTTGCGGACCGGATCGCTCTCCTATTGGGCCTTGCTCCGGGTGGGGTTTACCGAGCCGGCGCGGTCACCCGCGCCGCTGGTGAGCTCTTACCTCACCGTTTCACCCTTACCGCCCGTTGCCGGACGGCGGTTTGTTTTCTGTGGCACTGGTCCGTGGGGTTGCCCCCCCTGGCCGTTAGCCAGCACCCTGCCCTGCGGAGCCCGGACTTTCCTCCCGCGCGAGTTGCCCCGCGCCGGCGACCGTCCAGCCTTCTCTGGTGCGAATCAAAGAGCGTGTGGAAGCGAGAGGAAGTATAGCACCGCGTGACCACCCCTCACCCTACCCTCTCCCCTGAGGGGAGAGGGACCTATCGAGGGGGACACCTAGGAGATCGATCGCCTCGCGGCGCCGGCCAGGGCTGACGTGCGTGTAGACCTCGGTCGTCTCGAGCGACTCGTGCCCGAGGAGCGTCTGGATGACGCGGAGGTCAGCGCGGCGGTTGAGGAGCTCGGTCGCGAAGGTGTGGGGAAGAGATGCGGGTGGAGCCGGATGCCGAGACGACGGCCGGCGCGCGCCACGGCATTGATGATGGGCCGCTTGCCGATCCGCCCGCGCCAGGACACGAAGAGTGGATCGCGGGCGTCCAACGGCCCCCGCGCGGCGAGATAGGTCTCCAGCGCCCCTACGGCGACGGCATGGAGCGGCACGACGCGATCCTTGCTCCCTTTGCCACGAACCCGCAGACTGCGTGACTCCCGCGAGTAGTCGCCCGTGCTGGCCGCCATCACCTCGGCGCGGCGGAGTCCCGCGAAGGCCAGGAGCGCCAGGATGGCGCGATCGCGGGGGTTGGGCTCGCCGGCGACGGCGGCTTCGGCCTGGCTCCACTCGAGCACTCGGGGTAGATGGCGCTCGCGCTTCGGCACCGTGAGCGCGCGGACGGGATTGCGCTTGAGGTAGCCGCGGTCGACCAGCCAGCTGCCGAAACAGCCTAGCTCGACCAGTCGCCGGCGCAGGGTGTTGGTGCGCCACCGCTGGGTGGCCATGTGACGCTGGTAATCGCGGAGGCCCGCCGTCGTGCAGGCCCGCAGACTATCCCGGCGCGCCGGGCCTGGGCGTCCATCGAGCAGGTAGCCGAGAAACTGGGCAAAGTCGCTGCGATAGGCGGTGATGGTCTGCGGGGCCAAGCGCTTCTCGACCTCGCAGTGACGAAGGAACTCGCGATGCAGACTCGAGAGCGTCATGGGCGGGGCCCGGCCCCGGGGCGCCGCTACGGCAGGAAGTCGGCGACGGCGATGCGGGCCGACGGCGCGGCAAGGGGCGTGACGTGCTCGTCGGGCCCGAGCGTTAGCAGCACGCGGTAGGCCCAGCCGTACTGCGCCCCGGCGTCTGGGCCGGGCTCACGGTGGACCTCGAGGACCCGGTCCACGAGATTCACGATCCAGTACTCTGGCAGACGCGCGCGCGCGTAGAGACTGCCCTTGTGCTCGCGGTCGAGCGCCAGGCTCGAGTCTGCGACTTCGACGACCAGCGCAGGTCTGGACGGATGATCCGCATAGTCGCGTGGTCCGCCCGAGACTACCGCCAAGTCCGGCTCGGGCTCGGACTCGTCGTCGAGCGCGATGGGCAACTGGACGCGCACGTGCCAGCCCGGCACCAGAGCCCGCTGTATGGCCTCGAGGCCGAGAGAGATCGCCCTCGCGTGGGGACTGTTCTGGGGTTCGCTGACGCAGAGATGGCCGCCAAGGAGCTCCACCTTGTCGCCCGGGCCGAGGAACCCGGTCTCGATCAGCTTGTCGTACTCGACGCGGGTCCAACGACGCGGTCGCACCGCCGACTCGCTCATGGCAGGAGGTCGGCGACGGCGATGCGCGCCGTGGGCGCGGCGGACGGCGTGACGTGCTCTCCGGCGGCCAGGCTCTGGCGCGAGCGGTAGGCCCAGGCCTGGGGAGCGGAGGGATCGGGATGCGGTTCTCGATAGACCTCGAGCACGCGATCACGAAGGTTCAGGATCCAGTACTCGGGCACGTGAGCGCGCGCGTACAGGCCGCCCTTCTCCTCGCGATCGAGCGCAAGACTCGCCTCGGCGACCTCGACGACGAGCACCGGCCGGGCCGGGTGTGACGGCAGAAAATCCCGCGGGTCGCCGGCGGTCACCGTGACGTCCGGCTCCGGCTCGGATTCTTTGTCGAGGGCCACGGGGAGCTGCATGTCCACGATCCACCTGTCGTCTGCGAACACTTCACGCAGGGCGCGCGTGACCAGCCGGATCCCCGTGGCGTGCGGCGTTCCCTGGGGCTCGCGGACTACCAGCTGCCCGGCCAGCAGCTCGAGGCGCTCGCCGGGCTGGAAGACACCCTCTTCGATTAGCCGGTCATACTCGAGACGGCTCCACCGGCGTGTGCGAACAACGGATTCGCTCATGGGAAGCAGACTAACGCTGGGCCGATCGTGGAGTCAATGTCCACTCCCGGATACGCCTCAGCGCGGCGGGATCGCCGAGCGGGCGAGCGCGTCGGCGCGATCGTTCATCTCGTGGCCGCTGTGGCCCGCGACCTTGTGCCAGACGACGTCGTGGCGCTCGACCTCGGCCAGGAGCGCCTCCCAGAGATCGCGGTTCTCCACGGGCTTCTTCTGGGCGTTGCGCCAGCCGTTCTGCCGCCAGCGGACATACCACTTGTCGCGGAAGCAGTTGACTACGTAGGCGCTGTCGCTGTAGATCGCGACGACGCGGCGGCCCGCAAGCGCGCGCAGGCCTTCGATCGGGCCCGCGAGCTCCATGCGCTGGTTGGTCGTGGGAGACTCGCCGCCCGAGAGCTCAATCTCGCGGCCGCCGTCGATCACGATGGCGCCCCAGCCGCCGGGGCCCGGGTTGCCGCTGCAGGCTCCGTCGGTGTAGATGCTGACGACGGAGGGGGAGGTCATGGACATTCACCCTACCCTCTCCCCAGAGGGGAGAGGGAGGACTCGGAGAGGGGAATCGGTCAGGCGAGCCAGTAGAGGTAGCGGCCGCAGGACTCGCAGGGAAGGGGCGCGGTCTGGGCGCGCAATTCCTGGAGCCGCTGGGGGGTGACGGTCATGCGGCACCCGCCGCAGAGGTTCGGCTTGATCACCTGCGCGAGGGCGAGGCCGCCGCGCGCCTTGAGCAGCTTGTCGTAGTCGGCCAACACGGCCGGGGGCAGCTGGCGGGCCAGCTCAGCGCGCTCGGTGCGGACCAGGGCCAGGTCGGCCTCGACGGCGCGGAGCTTTTCCTGAAACGCGGCCTCCTCCTGCTTGCCCTGCGTCTCGCGAATCTTGAAGCGCGACTCGGCGTCCTTGATGTCGGCGGCCAGGCGTTCCTGACTCTCCATCAGAACGAGGATCTCCTCCTCGACCCGGCCCTTCTCCTGCTTGATGTCCTCGATCTCGGCCAGGACCGCGGAGTACTCCTTGTTGGTCTTGACCTCGTACAGGCGCCCCTCGGTCTTGGAGCGCTTGGCCTGGACGACCTCGAGGTCCTTCTCGCGCACGCGCTGGTCCTTCTTGGCGGCGTCGAGGCGCGTCTTGCCCGCGTCGAATTCCTGCTTCAGGGCCTGGACGGCGGCGTGGATGGCGGCGATCTCTCTGGGCAGGAGGGCCGCCTCGGCCTCGAGCGCGGCGATGCGGGTGTCCACGCCCTGCAGATCTATGAGCGTCTTGAGCTGCCCGTCCATTATCTCAGCACTCGCCTCGCCACTCTCCTCGTGTCTCAGCTCGAACTGCGGCCCCTGCTCCTTCTGAAATGGTGGGCCCACTTGGACTCGAACCAAGACCGAACCGGTTATGAGCCGGGGGCTCTGCCAATTGAGCTATGGGCCCGCGGTTGGCGATCATAGCACCGATCACGATTCGAGGAAGCTCCTGAGCTTCTTGGAGCGGGAGGGATGGCGGAGCTTGCGGAGGGCCTTGGCCTCGATCTGGCGGATGCGCTCGCGGGTCACGGCGAAGTCCTGCCCGACTTCCTCGAGGGTGTGCTCGCAGCCGTCGGAGAGCCCGAAGCGCAGGCGCAGCACCTTTTCCTCGCGGGGCGTCAGCGAGTTGAGCACCTTGTTGGTCTGCTCGCGGAGCGACAGCCCGATCATGCTCTCGACGGGCGAGCCCACCTGCTTGTCCTCGATGAAGTCGCCCAGGTGGCTGTCCTCTTCCTCGCCGATGGGCGTCTCGAGGGAGATCGGCTCTTGCGCGATCTTGAGAACCTTGCGCACCTTGTCCACGGGCACTTCCATCTTGACCGCGACCTCCTCCGGCGAGGGCTCGCGGCCCAACTCTTGGACCAATTGCCGCGAGGTCCGGATCAGCTTGTTGATGGTCTCGATCATGTGCACGGGGATGCGGATGGTGCGGGCCTGGTCGGCGATGGCGCGCGTGATGGCCTGGCGGATCCACCACGTCGCGTACGTCGAGAACTTGTAGCCGCGGCGGTACTCGAACTTGTCCACGGCCTTCATCAGGCCGATGTTGCCCTCCTGGATCAGGTCGAGGAACTGGAGCCCGCGGTTCGTGTACTTCTTCGCGATCGAGATGACGAGGCGGAGGTTGGCCTCGACCATCTCCTTCTTGGCGCGGGCGGCCTTGACCTCGCCCGAGCGGATGTCCTTGACGATGCGCTTGAGGTCGTCGGCCTTGGTCTGGGCGTTCTCCTCGGCGCGCTTGATCTTCTGCTGGGCGACCCAGACGAGGCGCTCCTTGATCGACGGGTGGCGGGCCGCGGCCTTCTGGTAGAGGTCGCGATCGCCGTCTTCCCGGTCCTCGGAGAGCGAATCGAGGAACGCGTCCACCTCGGCCGGCGCCGGGCGCTTGCCGTCGGACCACAGCGCGATCTCGCGCTCGGAGACCTGGATCTTTTCGACGAGCTTCTTGAGGTCCTGGCCCCACTGATCAAGGAGAGACGGCTGGAGGCTCAACGTGCGGAGGGTTTGCAGCGCTTTGATCTGCTTGGCTTGGGCGACCACCTCGTGCTTCTTCCACGGCGGCTCGCCCTTTCGCTTCTTGCGCCCGCCGGCCTTGGCGCGCAGCTTCCGCGCCAGGTCGAGGACCTTCTCCCGCTCGCGCAGCAGCCGGTCGACGGTGCCGAGCTCGCGCATGACCGAGCGCCGGAGGTCGGCCTCCTTCTCCTCGGTGAACTCTTCCTCGGGGTAGTCGACCAGGTCCTTGATCGGGACGAGATCTTTGCGTAGGTCGTCCCTCACGGCGCGGATCTTGTCGAGCGCCAGCGTGGTGGACAGGATGGCCCGCGTGGACTCGTCCTTGCCCTCCTCGATGCGCTTGGCCAGCGTGATCTCGCCCTCGCGGGTGAGGAGCGACACGCGCCCCATCTCGCGCAGGTAGAGGCGGACGGGGTCCTCGGTGCGCCCGACGGGCCCGGGCGTGAGATCGATCCGCCGCGGCTCCACGGGCTCGTCGTCGTCGGGCTCGGGATCGGCGGCCTGGCTCGCCGCCTCGCTGGGCAGGCGGCCGGCCTTGGCCGAGTCCACGATCTCGATGTCCATTGAGCCGAAGAGCATCATGATGTCGTCGAGCTGATCCAGCGCGACGATGTCGGAGGGCAGGGCGTCGTTGACCTCGTCGTAGGTCAGGTAGCCCTTTTCCTTCCCCTTGGCGATGAGCTTGTCCAGCTCCTGTAGCTTGGGTTCGTCCGCCATGCTCGTCGGCTCTCCTGATGGGGGGTGCGGGTTCATCGGCCGGTGACCATGCCCCTGACGGCCTGGGCCTGATCCTGCAGACTCCGGAGCTCGGCTTGGAGGCCGGCGACGGCTGGATCGCCCGTCGCCTGGGCCTCGGTGATGGCCAGGCTCAGCTCCCGGATCCGCTGTTTCCGCCGCCGAATATCGTACCGCTTCTGCAACTCCCTTACCTGAATATGTATGTCGCTCCACTCCCGCTGTTCGACGAGAAGCGCGGCCAGGAGGCTCCGCTCCGCCTCCCCGGGCAGCTCGGCCATGAGGCCCTCGGGGGCTACGCCCTCGGGCGCCCGCCGGAGCGCGCCCAGGACCGCCCGCAGCCCCGGATGGACGATCTGCACCTCTTCAAGATACGGCAGAAGTCCGGTCCGCGCCTCCTCCGTGTGAAGGAGCATGAGGAGGAGGTCGCGCTCCGAGAGGCTGGGGGCGGGCCAGGCCTGGGCCGAACCGGTCGGCCCATCCGGGGCGGCCGTCGTGCCGGCCTGGCGATCCTGGCCGCCTTTCCGGGCGCGGGCGCCCTGGAGCTGCTGGGCTTCGATCCAGAGCTGGGTGGCGTCGACGCCGAGCTTGCGGGCCGCTTCCCGGGCCAGCGCGGTCGCCTCCTCGGCATTGGGCACGCGGGAGAGGATGAGCGCCACGCGCGCGTGGGCAGTCGAGCGGCCGCGGGGCGTCGTCAGGTCCTCCTCGCCGAGCGCCCGCTCGAGGACGAAGTCGAGGATGCTCCGGGCGGCGTCCAGGCGTGACTGGAGCGCTTGCGCGCCCTCGGCGCGGAGGAGGCTGTCGGGGTCGTGGCCCTCGGGCAGGACGGCGACCTTGATGGGGAAGTAGCCCGCCTTCTCGAAGGAGCCCGTGCGCGAGACGGACCAGCCGAGGTTCCGGAGATCCATCACGTCGGTCAGCATCTCCTCGAGCCGGCTCGTGGCCTTCTGCCCCGCCGCGTCGGCGTCGAAGACGCTCACCACCTCGTCGGCGTAGCGCCGCAAGAGGCCGAGCTGCGCGGCGGTGAAGGCCGTGCCGAGAGCCGCCACGGTCTCGGTGAAGCCGTGCTGGTGGGCCATCAGGCAGTCGAGATAACCCTCGACGACGACGGCGCGGTTCTTCTGGCGCATGCCTTCGCGCGCCAGGTCGAGGCCATAGAGCATCTGGCCCTTGACGTAGAGCGGGGTCTCGGGGGAGTTGAGGTACTTGGGCTCCTCGGCGCCCATGGCCCGGCCGCCGAAGGCGACGACGCGCGCCTGCAGATCCCGGATGGGGAAGAGGAGGCGCCCGCGGAAGCGGTCGTAGAAGCCGGGGGCGTTCTGGCGCGGCAGCGCCAAGCCTGCCGAGACGAGCTCGGCGTCGGTCACGCCCTCCTTGGCCATGTGGCTCAAGAGCGCGTTCCAGCCGTCGGGGGCGTAGCCGAGACCGAAGCGGCGCGCGACCTCGAGGTCCACGCCGCGGCTTTCGATATAGGCCTGCGCCTTGGCGCCGTCCTTGGCCCAGAGCGCGTCCGTGTAGAACTGGGCCGCCAGCGCCATGACGCGGCGGAGACCCTCGAGCTTGCCGTCCGTCTCGGGGGTCCGCTGGGTGGGAAGCTCCACGCCCGCGCGCTGGGCCAGGGCCCGCACCGCCTCGGGGAAGCCCAAGCGGTCCTGGCGCATGAGGAAGCCGAAGGCGTCGCCGCCCACGCCGCAGCCGAAGCAGTGGAAGATGCCGCGCTTCGGATTGACGGTGAAGGAGGGTGTCTTCTCGGTGTGGAAGGGGCAGAGGCCCTTCCAGTTCTCGCCGGCGCGCTTGAGGTTGACGGACTGGCCGACGAGCTCGACCATGTCCACCCGGGAGCGGATCTCGTCGAGGATCTGGGAAGAGAAGCCGGCGGCCATCAGGACTGTCCTAACACAGCGACGGTGGCGCCCGCTCCGCCTTCGTGCGGCTCGCCCGACCGGTGACTCGTGACCAGCGGGTGGGCCGCCAGCAGCTCCTCGACGGCGCGGCGGAGCGCCCCCGTGCCCTTGCCGTGGATGATGCGCACCGAGGCCAGCCCCGCGAGGAAGGCATCGTCGAGGTACTTTTCGAGGATGTCCCGGGCTTCGTCCGTGGTGCGTCCGATCAGGTGCAACTCGTCGGCGATCGTTGCCCCCTGACTATTCAGCCCTCGCCTCACGGTTTCGCCCTTCGGCTCGAACTGCGGCCCTCTCCCCCGATGGGGGAGAGGGTTCTTGGCTCCCCATTTCCCTCTCCCCTCAGGGGAGAGGGAAGGGTGAGGGGCCTGGTGCTGAGGGGCCTGGTGCTGAGGGGCCTGGTGCTGAGGGGTGGTCCTTCCGGTGTCAGCGCGTCCGACCACGCGAAGGGCCTGGGCGGGAACCTTGACCGTCACTGCGCCCGCCTGCACCGTCGCCGTTCCGCCGTCCACAGTCAGCACGTCTCCCTTGAGCCCCAGGTGGGGCACCTCGACTCTATCGCCTGCCGCGGCCGGGCGCTGGCCGAAGTCCACGGGCTCGGCAGCGCTGCCCACGACGCGCGCCGCCTCGCTGAGCCGCTTCCGGCCCTCCGCGAGCGAGTCGCGCGTCTTGTCCTGGGCCTTGAGCCTGTCCCACTCGGCGTTGACCGCGCGGCGGATCTCGGTGAGTATCCGCTGGGATTCGGTCTTGGCGCGCGCCACCATCTCGGCCGCCTGCTTCCGCGCGGATTCGAGCTGGGCCTCGGCCCGAGAGAGGAGCGACGCGCTCTCCACCTCGCGCCGCTCGATCGCCTCGGCATGCTCGGCCTCGCGCCGGTCGCGCTCTTCCAGGCGCTGGAGCAGGGCCTCGAGCTGGCGCCGCTGGGCCGAGCGGTGGGCCTCGGCGCGCTCGATGAGGCGCGCCGGCAGACCGAGCCTCGCCCCGATGGCGAGCGCGTAGCTCTGCCCCGGCCGATCGTAGACCAGCCGGAAGGTCGGCTGCAGCCGCTCGCCGTCGAACTCGACCGAGGCGTTGCGCGCCTGGGGAAAGCTCGACGCGAAGCCCTTGAGCGGCTCCAGATGGGTCGACGCCACGCAGAGGGCGCCGCGCCCGGCCAGCTCCTCGAGGACCGCCTGGGCCAGCGCCGCGCCGTCGTCCGGGTCGGTGCCGGCTCCAAGCTCGTCGAGCAGCACCAGCGACCGGTCGTCCACCTGCTCGAGCACCAGGCAAAGCTGCTTGACGAAGGCCGAGAAGGTCGACAGGTTCTCGGCCACGCTCTGGTCGTCGCCGATGATGGCGAAGATCGTCGAGAGAACCGGCAGCCGCGCGCCTTCGCGCGCCGGCAGGTGGAGCCCGGATTGTGCCATGAGACAGAAGAGCCCGAGCGTTTTGAGCGCCACGGTCTTGCCGCCCGCGTTGGGCCCCGTGATCACGAGCAGCGGCCGCTCCCCGCCGACGCGCAGGTCCATGGGGACGACGGGGCGCTCGGGCGCCTGCCACGCCTGCGCCAGCAGGAGCGGGTTGCGCGCCCCCATGACGTCGGCCACGCGTTCCTCGCCGACCGCGGGCTCGGTCGCCTCCATGGCCTCCGCCAGTTCGGCGCGCGCGAAGGCGAGATCGAGCCTGCCCACGTCGTGGACGAGCGCCTCGAGCTCGGGCAAGGCCTCGCCCACCGCGCTCGTCAGCGCGGCGAGCACGCGCAGCACCTCCGCTTCCTCCTCGCGGGCGGCCTGCACCAGGTCGTTGTTGTCCTCGACGACGCCCTCGGGCTCGACGAAGAGCGTGGCCCCGCTCTGCGAGCGGTCGTGGACGATGCCCTTGAAGCGCGACTTGGCCTCCGCCCGGATGGGCAGCACGTAGCGGCCGTGCCGGACCGTGACGTAGCGCTCCTGGAAGATGTGCTCGGCCGCGGGTCCCTGGAAGTACTGCTCGAGCCGCTTGACGAGGTCGCGTCTGAGTTCGCGGCCTTTCTGGCGGAGCCTTCGGAGCGCGGGGCTCGCGTCGTCTAACATGGCGCCGTCAGGGTCCAGCGAGCGCCGGAGGAGATCGGCCAGCGGCGTGACGCGCGGCAGGGCTGCCAAGGTCTTCGAGAGGCCGGGCGCCTCGGCGGCGATGGCGCGGCCATATCCGGCCAGCCGCCCGGCGGCGTCGAGCAGGGGGAGGAGGGTGACCAGCTCGCCGCCCTCGGCGACCGATCCGGGGACACGGGCGCGCTCGAGGAGATCACGGACGTCGGGGATGGACTCCCACGGAGGTATGCCCGCGGCGGCCAGCGCTTGCCGGCCCTCGCGCGTCTCCATGAGGGCGGACCGGACGGCGTCCAGGTCCGACTGCGGCTCGAGGCCGAGGGCCCGTTCGCGCCCCATCGGCGAGTGAGTGTGCCGGGCCAGGAGGTCCCTGACCCGGCTCCACTCAGCGCCCCAGCCTGCCGCGACTAGTCGAAGAACCGCTCCCGTTTCTTGGCCTTCTTGCGCGCAGCCAGGGTCTTGCGCTTGCGCTTGACGCTGG
This sequence comes from Candidatus Rokuibacteriota bacterium, assembly GCA_030647435.1. Taxonomy (NCBI): domain Bacteria; phylum Candidatus Rokuibacteriota; species Candidatus Rokuibacteriota bacterium. Next base: position 68,956 of record JAUSJX010000029.1, on the reverse strand, counting down.
GCTTCTCGTAGTGCTGCCGCTTCCGCAGCTCCGACATGAGCCCGGCCTTCTCGCAGGACTTCTTGAAGCGCTTGAGCGCGTTCTCGAAGCTCTCGTCGGGCTCGACGATCACCTTGGTCACCCGGAATTCACCCCTCTCGCCGAATCCTGAAGCATCGTCTGTATACCACGCGTCCCCTCAGGCCGCAACTTGGGCCCGGGGTCCAGCTGAGGCACCGGGCGGGGAGGCGGGTGGGGCCGGGGGCACCCCCCGTGGACCCGTATCTTCTGCGCGCAGCCGAAGCCCGAGACCTCGATCTCGTGGCCCCATCGAGACGCCGCGAAGCGCCCGCGAGTCAGCGTGGTCCGCGGGGGGTGCCCCCGGCCCCACCCGCCGCATCTGCACCTAGCGGAAGAGGGGAGCTAGTACCAGCGCGACGACCGACATGAGCTTGATCAGGATGTTCATGCTGGGCCCCGCCGTGTCCTTGAACGGATCACCCACCGTGTCGCCCACGACGGCGGCCTTGTGCGCCTCCGAGCCCTTGCCCCCGAGGTTGCCCTCCTCGATGTACTTCTTGGCGTTGTCCCACGCGCCGCCCGCGTTGGCCATGAAGAGCGCGAGGAAGACGCCCATGAGCGTCGCACCCGCGAGGAAGCCGCCCAGCGCTTCCTTGCCCATGACGAAGCCGATGACGGGGGGCAGCACGACCGCGGACAGCCCGGGCACGATCATCTCCTTGAGCGCCGCGCCCGTGGCGATCTCGACGCAGCGGGCGGTGTCGGGCTTGGCGGTGCCCTCCATTAGGCCGGCGATCTCGCGGAACTGGCGCCGCACCTCCTGGACCATGCCGAAGGCGGCGCGCCCGACGGCGCGCATGGTCAGCGCCGCGATCATCATCGGCATGATGCCGCCCAGGAAGAGGCCGATCACCACCTTGGCGTCGAGCAGGTCGATCGTCTTGAGCCCGACGGACTCCGTATACGCCGCGTAGAGGGCGAGCGCCGTCAGCGCCGCCGAGCCGATGGCGAAGCCCTTGCCGATGGCCGCCGTCGTGTTGCCGAGGGCGTCGAGCTTGTCCGTGATACCGCGCGTCTCGGGCCCGAGGTTCGCCATCTGGGCGATGCCGCCCGCGTTGTCGGCGATCGGGCCGTAGGCGTCCACGCTCATGGTGATGCCGATGGTGGCGAGCATGCCGACGCCCGCCAGTGCGATGCCGTAGAGGCCGTGGGCGTAGTGCGAGACGAAAATCGCGCCGCAGATGGCCACGACCGGCAGGGCCGTGGACTCGAGGCCGACCGCGATACCGGTGATGATGTTGGTCGCCGAGCCCGTCTTGCAGCTCTCGGCGATCTCCTCGACGCGCTTGCCCGAGGTGTAGAGCTCGGTGAGATAGCCGATGGCCGAGCCCGCCAGGAGCCCCGAGAGCACCGCCCAGAACGGCGCCGGCCCGACGTCCATGACGCGCACCACGATCCAGCTCAACACGATCAGGATGCCGGCCGCGATGAGCGTCGCGTTGCGGAGCGCCGCCTGCGGGTCCATGCGCTGGAGAAAGCCCATTGAGAGCACGCCCGCGGCCGACGAGACGAGCCCCGCCATCACGATGACGATGGGCAGCAGCATCATCGCCATGGGATTGGGCAGGGCGGAGCCGATGGCGATGGCGGCCACGATGGAGCCGACGTAGGACTCGAAGAGGTCGGCGCCCATGCCGGCGACGTCGCCCACGTTGTCGCCGACGTTGTCGGCGATGACGGCGGGGTTCCGCGGGTCGTCCTCGGGGATGCCCGCCTCGATCTTGCCGACGAGGTCGGCGCCGACGTCGGCCGACTTGGTGTAGATGCCGCCGCCGACGCGGGCGAAGAGCGCGATGGACGAGGCGCCCATGGCGAAGCCGCTGATGATGACCGGGTCCTGCCAGCGGAGGAAGAAGAGGCCCAGGCCCAGGATGCCGAGCGCGGCGATGGTCAGGCCCATCACCGAGCCGCCGAAGAAGGCCACCGCGAGCGCCTTGTCGCGCCCGACGGTCCGCGCCGCCTGGGCGGTCCGCACGTTGGCCTTGGTCGCGGCCTTCATGCCGATGAACCCGGCCAGCATGGAGCAGACGGCGCCCGAGATGAACGCGAGCGCGGTGCGGGTGCCGATGCCGAGCGAGAGCAGGGCGGCCACCACCACGATGAACCAGACGAGGATCGAGTATTCCTTGCGAAGGAAGGCCATCGCCCCAGTCTCGATCGCCTCCGCGATCTCGGTCATCGCGCCTGTGCCCGCCGGCTGGGCCACGACGTACCGGTACAGCACGAAGGCCATCAGGAGCCCGAGGGCGCCGAGGACCGGAGCGAGAATGGGAAGGGACATAGGCGCCTCCCTAGAAGCGGCGGGCGTTGTGAGCTTCGACCAGCCTGAGCGCCTGGGCACCCGCCTCGAGGCAGGCCGCCTCGACCGTTGGGCGCTCGTCGGGGAGGAAGGCCGAGAGCACGTGGTCCACGATCTCCTCGCGGTCCCGACCGGGCGAGGCCGGTCGGCCGATGCCGACCTTGACCCGCCGCAGCTGGTCCGTGCCGAGCGTGCTGATCAGCGACCGCATACCGTTGTGGCCTCCCGCGCTGCCCTTCAAGCGCACCCGCACCCTGCCCAGCGGCAGGTCGAGGTCGTCGTACACGAAGATGAGGTCGCCCGCGACCAGCTGGAGCTTGCGCGTGACGCGTGCCACCGGCGGTCCCATGGCGTTCATGAAGCACTGCGGTTTGACGAGGTAGACGACGTCGCCCCGCCACTTGGCGTGGGCGACCAGGTGGCCGCCCACGCGCTGGAAGCGCACCTTGAGCTTCTTGGCCAGGGCGTCGAGCGCGCGGGCGCCCATGTTGTGCCGCGTGTCGCGGTACTCGGGCCCGGGGTTGCCGAGCCCGACGATTCCCTGGGCCACTTACTCTTTCTTCTTTCCCTTCTTGTCCTTCTCCTCGGCCTCGGGCTCTTCCTTGAGCTTGCGCTCGGTGAGCACTTCCGGCTCGCCCGGCGCCCCTGCCACAGCGCCCACCACGGCGGCCACGGGCGCGGCGACTTCCTCGACGGCCGGCGGGGCCACGGTGGCCACGGCCTGCGCCCTGTCGGTCAGCACGCGCACGCCCTCGGGTACGGCGAGGTCGGCCACGGTCAACACGTCGCCGATCGCGAGGTTGGAGACGTCGGCCGTGATGTCCTCGGGGATATTCGCCGGCAGGCACGAGACCTGGACCTCGCGCAGCACCATCTCGAGGATGCCCTGCGTGTCGCGCACGCCGACCGGTTCGCCCACGTGACGGAGCGCCACCGTCACCTGGATCGGCTTGTCCATGTTGACCTCCTGGAGGTCGACATGGACCAGGTCCTCGGAGACGGGGTCGAGCTGCAGATCGCGAAGGATGACCATGCGCGAGTCCTTGGCCCCGGCGAACGTCACGCGGAGCAGCTGCGTGCTGCCCTCGTGGCCGTGGATGATGCGGAAGACCTCCCGCGGGTCCACGGCGATGTTGACGGGGGTCGAGCCCCCGTAGAGAATGCCCGGCGTCTTGCCGGAACGCCGCAGCCGCCTGGCCACGGACTTGCCCACGCCCTCGCGGGGCGTAACGGTCAGCTCACGAATTTCCATGATGCGATCGCTCCTTCATTGCTTGAGTTACACGAAGAGGGTCGACACCGACTCCTCGTCGTGAATGCGGCGGATGGCCTCCGCGAGCAGCGGCGCCACCGACAGCACGTGGATCTTGGGATTTGCCTTGTCGGGCGTCAGCGGCACCGAGTTGGTGATGACGACCTCTTCGAGCGCCGAACTCTCGATGCGCTCAATGGCCGGCCCGGAGAGCACGCCGTGGACGGCACAGGCCAGCACGCGGCGCGCGCCCTCGCGCTTGACGGCCTCGACCGCCTGGATGAGGGTGCCGGCGGTGTCGATCATATCGTCGATGACGACGACGTCCTTGTCCTTGACGTCGCCGATCAGGTACATGAAGACGGCGACGTTGGGGCCGTCGCGGCGCTTGTCGATGATGGCCAGCCCCGCGTTCAGGCGCTTGGCGATCGCGCGGGCCCGCTCGACGCCGCCCGCGTCGGGAGAGACCAGGACCGGGTCCTTGAGGTCCTTCTTCGCCAGGTAGTCCACGATCACCGGGGGAGCGGCGAAGAGGTGGTCAACCGGGATATCGAAGAAACCCTGGATCTGCCCGGCGTGGAGGTCCACCGCGAGCACGCGGTGGCAGCCCGCCGTCGTGATGAGGTCGGCCACGAGCTTGGCCGTGATCGGCACGCGCGGCATCACCTTCCGGTCCTGGCGGCCATAGCCGTAGTACGGCAGGACCGCGGTGATGCGCCGGGCTGACGCGCGCTTGAACGCGTCGATCATGACCAACAGCTCCATCAGGTGGTCATTGACGGGCGGGCAGGTGGGCTGGACCACGAAGACGTCCTGACCGCGGACGTTCTCGTTGATCTGGACGTAGACCTCGCCGTCCGAGAATCGCGAGACGTCGGCGTCGCCCAGGCGGATGTGCAGGTGCTGGGCGATCTCCTCGGCCAGGGGCCGGTTCGCGTTTCCCGAGAACAGCTTCAGTTCATAGGCCATGGTTTTTACTCAGCACTCGCCTCATCGTGCTCCTCGCCTGCGGCTCGTCGGCCACGCTTCAGCTCGAACTGCGTCTCTCATTCAGCCCTCGCCTCACGGCTTCGCCCTTCGGCTCGAACCGCCACGCCTGCGGCTCGTCAGCCACGTTTCGGCTCGAACCGCGTTCCCGGAATGTGGCTGGGGCGGGAGGGCTCGAACCTCCGTTGCGGGGTCCAAAGCCCCGAGTCCTACCTCTAGACGACGCCCCAGTGAGTCTAGACGGCGCGAATGGCGGCGCCGCTGTTCGTCCTCACGGCCCAGGCCGACCAGCCCGCGCGGTTCACCCGCCGCTGGATCTGGCGCGCCTGGTCCAGCGAGCGCGCCACGCCGAACACCGTCGGCCCGCTGCCCGACATCACCGCGCCGAGCGCACCTGCGGCCAGCAGCGCCGCCTTCATCCGCCCGATCACCGGCATGGCCGGCTCGACCCAGCGCTCGAGGTGGTTCGTCAGCGCCGCGGCGACCTTGGCCGCGTTCCGCGTCCTGAGCGCCTCCAGCATCCGCTTGGTGCCCTCGGGCTTCGCGTGCCATCCCACGGGCACCCGCCCGTACACCTCTCTCGTGGACAGCGGGACTCCCGGATTAACGAGCACCATCGCGTAGCCGCCCACGGTCGGCACCGGCTTGAGCACTTCGCCGCGCCCCGTCCCCACCGCCCGTCCCGGACCGAGGAAGAACGGCACGTCCATCCCGAGCCTGACCGCGAGTGCCATCAACCGCTCCCGACGCCAGCGCAGCCCCCAGAGGCGGTTGAGCCCCCAGAGCGTAGCGGCCGCGTCGCTCGAGCCGCCCCCAAGCCCTGCCGCCACCGGGATGCGCTTGTCGAGCACGATCCGCGCCCCGGCTTGGATGCCCGACGCCTCCCGGAGGAGCCGCGCCGCGCGGACGACCAGGTTGCGGTCGTCGGTGGGGAGGGCGGCGTCGCTCGTCTCGAGCGTGATCGTTTCGGCCCTCTCCACCGTCAAGCGGTCAAAAAGATCCACCGCCTGCATCACGGTGGACAACTCATGGTATCCGTCGGAACGCTTGCCCAGAACCTCGAGGGCCAGATTGACCTTGGCCGAGGTTCGCAGCACCAAGTGTCGAGCGCTTCCCGGCCGCTTCAACAAAGCGGTAAAGCCTACCACGCCCCCTTGCGGACGGTCAACGGAAGTCTTGGATTCTCACACCTTGCGGGACAGTCAGCTTGAGCAGCTCGGGGTCGAAACCGGAGTCCCGCCGAGGGTCTCGGTAGCGTACCGTCACGTCGAGCTTCCCGTCGAGCGTCGCGAGTCGCACACCGTCAGGGACGAAGACGGCGCGGGCCGGTTGGGAGCCGCCCGTCCACTCGATCTGGCGGGCGTCGCCGGAGGCCGGGTCGAGCCAGATTCGTTGGCGGCCGTCGGCGGTTTCCAAAGCCAGCGATGGACCGATGTCATCCGGCGGTAGCATCTGGCCCGAGAGCGGGTCGCGGGCGGGCAGGGCATAGCCGGCCAGGAGGCTGACAAGCTCCTCGGCGCCCAGCGCCAGCCCAAGCCAGCGGCGGGTGGCATCCGGGGAGGAGCGCCCGATGAAGGCGCGCTCGCTGAGCACCTCCCAGAGCGTGACGGCGTCGGCATCGGAGGCGACGACGAGCAGGGGCGGTCCGAAGGGCGTCAGGGCTTCGAAGCGGAGCGAGGCAGGCGCGCGGAGGAGGAGCACGCCCGAGAGGCGCTCGATGCGTGTGCCCCGGCGAATCCTGATCTCGGCCAGGGAGCGCAGGTCGTGGAAGTCGCGCCAGCGCGCCTCGAGCGTGGCGCGCGCGGCCAGGACGTCGGGCGGGAGCGGCTGGCGCGGCGGAAGCGAAGCGCAGCCGCCCGACAGGGCGAGCGCGCCCAGCAGCAGGCCGGCGAGCTTACTTCTGCTCGGCCTTGGGACGGTCACCGCCCTTGGACCGGCGGGCCTTGTCGCGCGCATCGTCGAGCTTCTTCTTGATCGTCCCGGTGACGCTGCTGTCGACGTCCGCCTTGAGCGCGCGCTCCCAGACCGTGATCGCGTCGTCGGTGCGGCCCGTCTTGATGTACGCGTCGGCCAGGTGGTCGAGGACGACCGGGTCTTCCTTGGCGAAGGACACGGCGCGCTGCAGCTCCTTGAGCGCGTCGGCGTAGCGTCCCTGCTGGTAGTAGGCCCAGCCCAGGCTGTCGATGAAGTAGCCGTTCTCGGGGTCGAGGTCGAGCGCGCGCTTGATGAGCTGCACGGCCTCGGTCAGGTTCTGGCCCCGCTCGGCGTACATGTAGCCGATGTAGTTGTAGGACTCGGCGTGCTTGGGGTCGAGCACGAGCACGCGGCGGAAGGCCCCCACGGCGTCGTCGAAGCGCCCCTGCTTTTCGTAGACGACCCCCGTCTGGAAGACCAGGTCCTTGTTGTTGGCGTCGAAGCCGAGCCCTTCCTGGAGCGCGGCGAGCGAGCGGTCGTACTGCTGGGCCCGGAAGTACGCGGTGCCCAGGTAGAGGAAGAGCTCGGCCCGCTTGGGCTCGATGTTGACGGCTTCCTGCAGGAGCCGGATGGCCTCGTCGTGGCGCTTGGCGCGGCCGTGGAGGAACGCGAGCTGGACGCGGGCGTCGACCGAGCGCGGGTCGGCGGCCAGGATCTTCTCGAGCTCGGCGACCGCCTCCGCGTCCTTGCCGGAATCCATCAGCGCGGTGGCGAGGAAATAGCGCGCCCGCAGGTTGGTGGGCTCGATCGCGACGGCGTTGCGGAAGGCCGCCACGGCGCGATCCCACTGCTTCTGCTCGTAGTAGATCGCGCCGAGCTTGATCCAGATGCGCGGGTCGCGCGGCGCGCCCTCCGCCAGCGCCTCGACCTCTTGCTGCGCCTCCTTGAAGCGGCCGAGCCGGACCAGCACGTCACCCAGCCGCTCGACGAAGGTGATGTTCTCCGGGTTGGCCTGCAGCGCCTGCCGGTAGACCTTGAGCGCTTCTTCCGGCTGCTGGCGCGTCTCGTACACGAAGCCGAGCGCCATCCACGCCGCGTCCATGTCGGGGTCGAGCTCGACCGCGCCCTTGAGGCGCGTGATCGCCTCGTCCCACTGCTCGCCTTCGATGGCCACCCGTCCGAGCAGGTTCTGGGCCTGGGCCGAGCCGGGCTGGATCGCGACCAGACGCAGCAGCACCGCCCGCGCCTTGTCGAACTGTTTCAGCTCGAGGTCCTGCTGGGCGAGGGCGATATAGGCGTCGGGCGAGCCGGGCGCCAGCTGGATGGCCTTCTCGAGCTCGCCCTCGGCGTCGGCGAAGCGGCGCTGACGCCGGAAGATGTCGGCAAGCGTGAGATGGGGCGTCGCGTTGCCGGGCTCGAGCGCGATGGCTTTGTGCGCTGCCTCGACGGCCTTGGCCGGCTCGTTGGCGCGCGCCAGCCACTGGGAGAGTTGCACCCACAGCGCCGCCGTGTCGGGATCGCGGTCGATGGCCTGGCGGAGCGAGACGATGGCGTCCTGGACGCGGCCTGCGCGGGCGTGCATTTGGGCGACCGAGTAGAAGTAGTACGCGGCGGCGCGCGGGTCGCGGATCTTCGGGGGCGGCGCGTCGGCCGTCGCGCCGGCGTCATCGGCGGCGGTCAGGGGCTCCATCGACGCGCAGCCTGCGATCGCGACCGCGGCCGAGAGGACGATCCAGAATCGGGTCATGGCTGCTCCGAAGCGGCGGGAGCACGTCGCTCGCCGCGCGCCAGCAAGTCTTTGGTCAGAAGCCTCTTGAGCGACGATGCGAGCACGGGATCGGGGAGCTGGCCGGCTGCCGCATCCACGATCCGCGCTTCCTCGACGGTCAGGCGCCGCTCGGGCGCCTCGGTGCCCGCGCGCGAGGGCCGCGCGGCGACGTCGGCGTCGCCACGGCCGCTGCCCAGCGCGAACCGCACCCCGATGACGGCCGAGCCGTGGCGCTTCCGCAGCGCGGCCACGATGGCGGCAGAGCGCAGCGTTAGCTCCTGGAGCCACGGGGAGTTGTCGACGCTGACCTCGAGCGTGCCCTGCCGGAGCGCCCCGGGGCGGGAGCGTCGGGCTGCCTCGGGGCCCGCCGTCTGCGCCCACTCCCGGCGTATCGCTTCCTCGAGCATCCGCTCGGCCAAGGCCGGGACCGCCGCGGTCAGCAGGTTGCCGACCCTTACCGGATTACGGCCGCCGCGCGTGCCCATCGTGCGTTCCATCATACTTGACCCGTCCCCCCGCTGCCATACGGATACGGACGCGGTTTCGAGGGGGTCAAATTGACTCCCCCGGGAGCGGCCCTTATCATGACGCTGCCATGAGCCGGCCCCAGCGCGGTCAACGCTTGTCCGTCACCATCGACGACCTCGCATTCGGGGGCGAAGGCGTCGGCCGGGCGGACGGCTACGTGGTCTTCGTACGGGGCGGCGTGCCTGGTGACCGCCTCAGCGTCCGCCTCGACCAGGCTCGTTCCCGCTTCGGCCGCGGCACGATCGAGGCCATCGAGACTCCGTCGCCGCACCGGGTCGAGGCCCCGTGCCCGTACTTCGGACGCTGCGGCGGCTGCAAGCTGCAGCACGTGGACTACCAGGCGCAGCTGTCGTTCAAGTCCAAGCAGGTCGCCGACGCGCTCGAGCGGCTGGGCGGCCTCGGTCCCGTCGACGTCCGCCCCATCCTCGCTGCCGTGGAGACCTACGGCTACCGGAACAAGATGGAGTTCACCGTCGCGCGCGCCGGGGATGGCGCGGGCCTGACGGTGGGCCTCCACGAGGCGGCGCGCTACGACGCGGTCCTCGACATCGAGCGGTGTCTCCTCCAGTCAGACAGCATGAACGCGCTGCTCGACGAGGCGCGGCGGTTCTTCGCCGCGAGCGGGCTCACCGCGTGGGAGCAGGACTCCGGCGAGGGGCTCCTGCGCTTCCTCATGCTGCGCGAGGGGTACCGGACGGGCGAGAGCATGGTCAACATCGTCACCTCGTCGCCGGCGGTGTCGGAGCTGGCGCCCCTGGCCGAGCGGCTCTCGGCGCGCGAGCCACGGACCACGAGCGTGGTGGTGAACGTCAACCCCAAGAAGGCGAGCGTGGCGGTGGGCGTGGAGGAGCACCTCCTCGGCGGCCGCGACCACATCCGCGAGTTGGTGGGCGGGCTCGAGTTCCAGGTCTCGGCCAACTCGTTCTTCCAGACCAACACTGCGCAGGCCGAGCGGCTCTTCGCCCTCGTGCTGGACTCGGCGGGTCTTACGGGCGGCGAGACCGTGCTGGATCTGTACTCCGGCACGGGCGCCATCAGCCTGCAGCTGGCCACGCGCTGCCGCTGGGTGTACGGCGTCGAGATGACGCAGGCCGCGGTGGACGATGCGGCCCGAAACGCCGCCGCCAACGGCATCACGAACTGCACCTTCCTCGCCGGGGAAGTCCGCTTCGTCCTGCCTCAGCTCTGCTCCCAGGGCGTGAGCGCGGAGGTGGTCGTGGCGGACCCGCCGCGGGCGGGCTTCCACCCGAAGGCGCTGCGCGCGCTCCTGCAGATGGGCCCCGCGCGGATCGTCTACGTCTCGTGCAACCCGGCGACGCTGGCGCGGGACCTGGGCGAGCTCGTGCGCGGCGGCTATCGCCTCGAGTGGGTGCAGCCGGTGGACATGTTCCCGCACACGCCGCACATCGAGGCCGTGGCGCGATTGGAGCGCGTTCCCGCATGAGGTCCTACCTGCTCCGCCGGCTGTGGCAGGCGGTGCTCGTGCTCTTCGGCGTCTCAGTCGTCGTGTTCCTGATCCTGCACCTCACCGGTGATCCGGCCGCGCTGCTCCTGCCGCCCGACGCGACGGCCGAGGACGTGACGAGCTTCCGCAAGGCCATGGGCTTCGACGATCCCGTGGCCGTCCAGTACCTCCGCTTTCTCAAGGGCGCGCTGCGCGGCGACTTCGGCGAGTCGCTCCGCCACGGCGAGCCCGCCATGCACCTCGTCCTGGAACGGCTGCCCGCGACGTACGAGCTGGCCGGCGCCGGGCTCCTCCTCGCGCTGTGCCTGGCCATTCCGGCCGGCATCATCTCGGCGGTCAAGCGGAACACGCCCATCGACTACATCTCGACCGTGGTCGCCCTCATGGGCCAGGCCATGCCGACCTTCTGGCTCGGCATCATGCTGATCCTGGTCTTCTCGGTGCGGCTCAGCTGGCTGCCCTCCTCGGGTCGCGGCGGCTTCGAGCACCTCATCCTGCCGGCGGTGACGCTCGGGCTCTTCACCACGGCGCGCATCACGCGGCTGACGCGCTCCGGCATGCTCGAGGTGCTGGGGCAGGACTACATCCGCACCGCGCGGGCCAAGGGAGTCAGCGAGCAGCCGGTGGTCTGGAAGCACGCGCTCAAGAACGCGGCGATCCCCATCGTCACCATCGTCGGGATCGAGCTCGGCACGCTGCTCGGCGGTTCCGTCATCACCGAGATCATCTTCGCCTGGCCCGGGGTCGGGCGCCTCTCGGTGCAGGCCATTTTCAACCGCGACTACCCCGTGGTGCAGGCGGCCGTCTTCATCCTCGCCACCACCTTCGTGTTCCTGAACTTCCTCGTGGACATCGCCTACACCTGGCTCGATCCGCGGATCAGGTACCGCTGATGACGCCGCCCAACAGCACCGCCGTCGCGCTGTCCGCTCCGGTCGCGGTCGAGGAGCGGCGGTGGGTGATGACGCTCAAGCGGCTCGCCCGGCGCCGCACCGCGGTCTTCGGCCTGGGCGTCGTGATCACGGTGCTGCTGGCGTCCGTCTTCGCCCCGTGGCTCACGCCCTTCGACCCGCTCGAGCAGGACATCAACGAGCGCCTCCGGGAGCCCGGGTGGCAGAGTGCCGCCGGCCGCGTCCACGTGCTCGGCACCGATCACCTGGGGCGGGACATCCTGGCCCGCGTGATCTTCGGCTCGCGCATCGCGCTCGCCGTGGGGTTCTCGGCCGTCCTGATCTCCGGCGTGCTCGGCATGGCCGTCGGCCTCGTCTCCGGCTACTTCGGCGGCAAGGTGGACGACTTCTTCATGCGCCTGGCCGACATCCAGCTGGCCTTTCCGTTCATCCTGCTCGCCATCGCCGTCATCGGCGTGCTCGGGCCGAGCCTGCGCAACATCATCATCGTCATCGGCGTGTCCTCGTGGGTGGTGTATGCGCGCGTCGTCCGCGGCGAGGTGCTCTCGATCCGCGAGCGCGAGTTCGTGCAGGCGGCCATCGCGCTCGGCAGCCGGGACGGGCGCGTGCTGGTCCGCCACGTGCTGCCGAACGCCTTCACGCCGTGGCTCGTGGTCGCCACGCTCGACATGGCGCGCGTGATCGTCATCGAGTCCGCGCTGTCCTTCCTGGGGCTGGGAGTCCAGCCGCCCACGCCGACCTGGGGCGGCATGCTCGCCGACGGACGTGTCTACCTCTCGACGGCGTGGTGGCTCGCGACCTTCCCGGGCTTGGCCATCCTCGTGACGGTGCTCGGCATCAACCTGCTCGGCGACGGCCTCCGCGACACGCTGGACCCCCGGCTGAACGTCTGATGGCCGCGATGGAGACGCTGGTCCTGATGGGAGCGTCCCTGATCGACGGCACGGCCGCGGAGCCAGCGCGCGGCCGCGCCGTGGTCGTCGAGGGCGGGCGCATTGCCTCGGTGGTGGACGAGGCGCGCGCGCCCCGAGGCAGGCACATCGACCTCTCGGGGTGCACGCTCCTGCCGGGGCTCATCAACTGCCACGTGCACCTCTGCCTCGGCGCCGAGGCAGATCCCGTGCGCGTGCTCAAGGACGAGCCCGTCGCGCTGACGGCGCTCAAGGCGCTCCTGCGCGCGAGGCAAACGGTGGACGCGGGCGTGACGACGGTGCGGGATCTCGGCGGGCGCGAGTACGTCGAGCTCTCCGTCCGCCGCGCCGTCGCCGAGGGGCTCTTCCTTGGGCCCCGCATCCTCGCCGCTGGGCGCCCGGTCTGCATGACCGGCGGCCACGGCAACTGGCTCGGGCGCGAGGCCGACGGCCCCGACGACGCGCGGAAGGCGGTGCGCGAGCAGCTCAAGGCGGGCGCCGATGTGATCAAGCTCATCGCGACGGGCGGCGTGATGACGCCGGGGGTCGAGCCGGGCTCGCCGCAGCTGACGCTCGAGGAGATGCGCGCGGCCGTCGAGGAGGCCGGGAAGGCAGGACGGCTTGCCGCCGCGCACGCCCAGGGCGCCTCCGGGATCGCCGACGCCATCGAGGCCGGCATCACGACGATCGAGCACGGCATCTTCCTGACCGACGAGATCATCGCGTCCATGAAGCGCAAGGGCGTGTTCCTCGTGCCGACGCTGGCGGCGCCCGCCGCCATCTCCGCGGGCGGGCTCGCCGCTGGCATCCCCGACTTCATGGTGCGAAAGTCCGACGCCGTGATCCCGCACCACATCGCGAGCTTCCAGCGCGCGGCCAAGGCCGGGGTGCGCATCGCGGCCGGCGCCGACTCGGGCACGCCGCTCAACTTCCACGGCAGCCTGCTGCCCGAGCTCGAGCTGATGGTCAAGTACGGCATGACGCCGCTCGAGGCGATCCGCTCGGCGACCTCGGTGGCGGCCGAGGCGCTCGGGCTGGGCGGCGAGACCGGCCGTGTAGCGCCGGGGTACGCGGCCGATCTCCTTGCGGTGGCCGGGCAGCCCGCCGAGCGCATCGGCGCCCTCGCTGACGTCCGTCTCGTCCTGGCGCGCGGCGCCGTCGTCACGGCGCCATGATCGCCATCCGCCCGGCGGCTGAGCGCGGGCACGCCGACCACGGCTGGCTCGACACGCGCCACACGTTTTCGTTCGCCTCGTACCACGACCCGAGGCACATGGGCTTCCGGTCGCTGCGCGTCATCAACGAGGATCGCGTCAAGCCCGGCGAGGGCTTCGGCACGCACGCGCACCGTGACATGGAGATCCTGACCTGGGTGCTCGACGGCGCCCTCGAGCACAAGGACAGCATGGGCAACGGCGCGGTGATCCGGCCGGGGGATCTGCAGCGCATGAGCGCGGGCACGGGCGTGACCCACAGCGAGTTCAACCCGTCGCCGGAGGCGCCGGTGCACTTCCTGCAGATCTGGCTCCTGCCGCGCGAGCGCGGGCTCCCTCCCGGCTACGAGCAGAAGCGATTTCCGCAGGAAGAGCGGCGCGGCCGTCTTCGCCTCATCGCCGCGGGCGACGGACGGGACGGCGCCGTCACGATCCACCAGGACGCAGACCTCTGGACAGCCGTGCTCCAGCCGGGCGAGTCGGTGCGCCATGCGCCGGCGCCCGAGCGCTACGCCTGGGTCCATGTGGCGCGCGGCGCGGTGAGCCTCAACGGCTCGACGCTCGGTGCCGGTGACGGCGCCGCGGTCAGCGACGAGGCGGCGCTCGAGATCGCCGGCGCGGCCGACGCCGAGGTGCTCCTCTTCGATCTGGCCTGACGGGGTCTGGGATTTAGTCTGACGGGGTCTGGTTGGCCGAGTGAGCAGTCTGGTTGATGAGAAACAGCGCCAACTTTTACGGAGGTGCCGATATGCCGTTCGGAGGAACTGACTGGCTCGCGTTGACTTCGGAACCGGCCGTGGAGCCGGAGATGCCCATCTGCGATCCCCATCACCATTTCTGGGACTTTCGCACCTCGCGCCTGCCCTACCAGCGATATTTGCTCCACGAGCTGGCCGCCGACATGCAGAGCGGTCACAACGTGCGTTCCACCGTGTTCATCGAGGCGCGAGCCATGTACCGCGCCGACGGCCCTGAGGAGATGCGTCCCGTCGGCGAAGTCGAATTCGTCCAGGGGCTGGCCGCGGCCAGCGCGAGCGGTCTGTACGGCCCCGGCCGGGCCGCCGCCGCCATCGTCGGTCACGCCAACCTGAACCTGGGCGCGCGCGTGGCGCCGGTGCTGGAGGCGCTGCGGGCGGCCAGCCCCAACCGCTTCCGGGGCATCCGCCATTCCGTGACGTGGGATCCCCACCCGGAGGTGGAGAACACTGCCGCGCACAACAGGCAGGGGCAGCTGGCCAGTGACGAGTTCCGGGCCGGCGCGCGGGTGCTGGCGCGGATGGGGTTGTCCCTCGAGGGGTGGCTGTACTTTCCGCAGCTGCCCGAGTTGGCGGCGTTCGCCAAGGCCGTCCCCGACCTGACCGTCATCCTGAACCATATCGGCGGGCTGCTGCGGATCGGCCCGTACGCCAACCGGGACCACGAGGTGCTGACCACCTGGCGGAGCGGGATCGCCGCCGTCGCGGCGTGCCCCAACGTCTACGTGAAACTGGGCGGCATCGGCATGCCGCGCACCGGTTTCGACTGGCATGCGCGGAACACGCCCATCGGCTCGGAAGAGCTGGCGGCGTCGATGGCGCCCTTCATGACGTACTGCATCGAGCAGTTCGGCCCCACCCGGTGCATGTTCGAGAGCAACTTCCCAGTTGATAAGGTCTCGTACTCCTACAACGTCATGTACAACGCCTTCAAGCGGCTGTCCAAGGGCTACTCGACGTTCGAGCGCGCCGCGATGTTCCACGACACGGCGGCTCGTGTCTACCGGATAGACGTCTAACCCGCCGCCGACGTCGACGACGACAGACGGCAACCTGCCCAGCATAGACGGCCCCCTATGTGGCCGTGTTGACCCTAGTCGCTCAAAAAAACGGTGGCCGGTCTCGCGGGGACGCGCCGCCCCGCGGACCGGGCAGTTGTCGTGCGGCACCTTTTCTTAGGCACATCGGCCCATGCCATCGTCACGCCGTGGATCGTGTCGCGAGCACCGCCCTGGAGATGGTTGCGCCCCAATATCAGCCGCCGAGGGCGAGCCTGGTTTCCAGGAAGCGGCACTTCCTGCGAAATCGGGAGAAGGCCGAGGGAGGCTCCTTGTTGTCGCGGCTCGGCCTGGCGCCGCCAGCATCCAGTCCTGGGTGCGGCCGCTGAGAGGCGAGCGGCCCCTCCGCGCATCACATCCCGTACGAGTACGGAATCTCCGACTCCACGAGCAGCCGGCTCCGGACGCCCTTCACCCCCGGCAGGGACCGCGCCATGGTCTCGACGGCTGATTTCTCCGCCTCGGAGGCGACCAGCCCCCAGATCAGGAGCTCCCCCTTCTCCGCGGCGACCACGATCCCGTGATGGGAGGCCCAGGGTTCCTTCGCAAGCCGCGCTCGCATCTCGCTCACGAGCTGACTGTCGGAGGTCGGCCCGCCAACCGGGCTCGGCGCATTTGCCAGGACCTTGACAAGATCTCCCCGGCTCACGATCCCCACGACCCGGCCGTCGGCCACCACGGGGACACGCCGGATCCGGCGCTGATCCAGAATGAGAGCGGCCGCCTCGATCGGGAGATCGGGGCTCACCGAGATCACCGCCTTGGTCATGACCTCCGCCACCGTCGTCCCCGCGGCCTTCTGGTACTCGCGGGCCAGCCGCTCGCCGTCCTGGAAGAAGGCGCGCCACCAGGGCACCCGCTGTCGAGCCCTCTGTCGCAAGATCAGGTCACCCTCGCTGAGCACACCGACCAGTTTCCCATGCTCGTCCACGACAGGCAGGCCGCTGACGCCGTGGTCCACCATGAGGCGCGCGGCCTCGCGGATCGGGGTCTGGGGGGCAACGGTGATCACATCCCGTGTCATGATCTCTTGGATCCTCATAGCCTCAATCCTCCGCATGCGAGTTGCCCAATGTCTCGCGGGAAGACTGGCCCGCGACCGGGCGAAAGAAACTAGCTCCAGCCCGGCCCATACTGCTCCCGCTACAGAGGCGCCGTCAATGCACGCGTCTCCGAGTTCCGTCGCCTGCTCCTGCCGCCATGCCACCGCCGATACGGGCGTGTATGTTGGCTATGCCCCCGCGCACGGTCAAACCGGAGGACATGTTCGCCCACAACACGCTGGAGCTGGAGTAGCGCGTCACCCGTCGGATACGCCTTGCGGACTCCGACCCGCTCGGCTATGTTCTGGGCGCACGATCAGAAGGGAGCGTTGCCAGCATGGCTATCGCCATTCGGTCGAACAGCCAGATCCCCTATCCCATCATTTCTGGCGGGGCCTTCACTCGGAGGTCCAGGTGATATCTTGCGGCGCCTCGCGGTGTATCACGGCATGGGAACGAAGGCGTGCCCTGCGGTTTCGCGTAAACGCGGGTGCCGACGGAGCTCGGCCGGGCTCGTTCGTTGCGCTATTCAGAACTACGCAGCCGGATATCGCAGTTCAAGAGAGATAGAGTTATCCGTGCCGGAGCAGCAGGAGGGGAAGATGATGAACGGGCCCATGTATCACGACGGCTCGCGCCAGCTCCAGGATCGTTTTGCCACGCGCAGGCTTGCCGACCGCCTCGTCGAGGTCGTTGCGCACGACACGTTCACGGACGGCGATCGAGTGTTCATCGGGAGCCGCCCCCTGTTCTTCCTTGCCACGGCCGACGCCGATGGGCGGCCGGACTGCTCGTACAAAGGCGGCCTGCCCGGCTTTGTCCGCGTGGTCGACCCGCGGACGCTCGCGTTTCCCAGCTACGATGGCAACGGGATGTTCAAGAGCCTCGGCAACATCCTCGTCAACCCGCAGGTTGGAATGCTATTCATCGACTTCGAGAGTCCCAAGCGCCTGCGGGTGAACGGTCGGGCGACCATGCACGACGATGATCCGCTGCTCTCCGAGTTTGTTGGCGCCCAGCTGATTGTGCGGGTGGATGCCCATGCCATTTTCCCAAACTGTCCCCGCTACATCCACAAGATGCAGGTTGTTGAGCATTCGGCGTTTGCGCCGCGCGAGAACTACACGCCGCCGATACCCGAATGGAAGCAGCGCCCCGAATTTCGCGAGGTGTTGCCAGCTTGTGATCCGGCCGCGGATTCGCCGGACAACAGATGACCGTGCTTGCCACGATGGAAAACACCGGCGTGTTGCGGACCACGCCTCCGCGCGTTGGGCAACAGAGGAGACATTGTGTCGCCAAGAAAGCATAGCTTCTCGTCAAAAAGTGTGCGGTTCACGATCTTGCTGCTATGGGCGCTCGTGGTTGTGCCGGCATGGGGGGAGGAAAAGATCGTCCTTGACGGTTCAAGTGGCATGCTCCCACTGGCGACGGCGCTTGCCACCGCCTATCAACAGCGGGCGTCCGATCCCCAGATAGAGACCGGCAAGGGACTGGGGACCGGGGCACGCCTCCAAGCCCTGGCGGAGGGAAAGATTCAGATCGCCTTGGCCAGCCATGGACTCAAATCTGAGGATATCGAGAAAGGGAAACTGCGAGTCATCGAGGTGGCGAAGGGGGCGATCGTCTTCGCGGTCAACGCTGGCGTTCCAATCACGAACATTACCGAGGCCCAGGTATGTGATGTATACAGCGGCAAGAGCCGGAGCTGGCGACTCCTAGGCGGTCCCGACAGTGCCATTGCCGTGCTCACTCGCCCCCCACAGAGGTAGACCCCGAGGTGATTCGGGCAAAGGTCAGTTGCTTCAAGGAGCTGAAAGAAGCGGAGACGGTCAAGGTGATGGCGCGGGGGGGCGACATGGCCAAAGGGCTGGCGGACACACAACATGCCATCGGGATGACCAGCATGACCGTGGTGGAACAGAGCGGCGGGAAGGTGAAGGCTCTTACCCTGAACGGTGTCGCTCCCACCCCAGAGCACGTCAAGAGCGGGCGCTACTTTCTGACGCGTGACTTTTTCTTCGCCATCAAGGGAGAGCCGACGCCCTCCATCAAGAAATTTCTCGACTTCGTCCTGAGTCCGGACGGTGACCGCGTCATGCTGGCCAACGGCGCCGTCCCCCTGCGATAGGCAGGGCAGAAAATAGGTGTGGGGTCGAAGGCCTCAGTGTTGGCTTTGCCAGTATCGTTTGGGCGTTCACAGCCCAACAATCGGCTGCGGCCGACAACCCTACAGCGTCCGCTGCGCTCCCGCTTCCGGGCGCGGCTGAGCCTGGGCGGAACGCCGCCTCCGGGGCCAGCCGACCTTCGACCGCCGCAGGGCAGTGACGGGTCCTCGGAGCCAAGCCCGGCGAACTGCCGAGCGCCGGCGCCGGGTCGGAGCATACTGACCACAAGCAGCGGACGATCTACCCGCAACCAACGACCCGCTTGCCTCTGGCGTGGCGGGAGTACTGACGGTCCGCTTCACGTATCGCGAGGATGTCGTTCGAATCTTTGGTGCTGGCTACTGGCGAAGGGGTAAGGCAATCTATGAGCGCAAAAATCAGATACACGGATGAGCCGCTCGGGAGACTGAAGGTCGTTCGTGACTTCCTTCCGCGACCGGAGGACCTCGTCTTCCGGGAGGAGGGCGTCAAGGTCACGATCGCGTTGAGCAAGCGCAGCGTTGAATTCTTCAAAGGGGAGGCACGGAAGCACAACACGCAGTATCAGCGAATGATTCGGCGGCTTCTTGACGCCTATGCGGAACATCACTCGCGACGTCCAACCACGCGCTCAACACGGACGCGCGCCCGGACGGCGCGCGCCGGTTAGCGCGGGCGTTAGGCGTCCTCCCTCCGATTCCCACCGTTCTATGCCCTGCCGTAAGGAGACTACATGTGAACATGTCGATGCGAGTTAGCCTCTTGCTTGCCGGTCTGTTCATCGGTTCGCAGTCGATGGCGCAAGGGCAAAGTACCGCCAAG
Source organism: Candidatus Rokuibacteriota bacterium (assembly GCA_030647435.1). Lineage (NCBI taxonomy): Bacteria > Candidatus Rokuibacteriota > Candidatus Rokuibacteriota bacterium. Next base: position 49,822 of record JAUSJX010000029.1, on the reverse strand, counting down.
CCTCAATTGCTCTTGAAAGAGATCGTATCGGGCATGCCCAGGGGAGAGAAACAAGAAGTTCGAGTTCTGACGGCTAGTTTTAATCCGGGCGACAAGACCGTATTCCATACGCACCGATTCCCGGTGACGGTGTTTATCTTGGAGGGCGCATTCACCTTAGAGCTAGAGGGGCGTGCGCCAATCATTGTGAAAGCGGGCCAAGCGTTTGTGGAACCACCGAATGTGAAGATGACGGGCTACAACCGCAGTAGTTCTGAGCCTTTGCGACTCGTGATCTTTTACACGAGCGATCCCGACACCCCCTTCCTTGACCCGATACCGTAGTTACGTGGCGAATGATGAATTGCCGGCGGACGCCTGACCCGCCGGTCAACGCGGACGCCCACCGGCGGCTAATAACCCGCCGCCGGTGGGCGCCGGTTACCTTGTGTCGTTAGCGGGCAGAGGAGGGAGCCACATGCTTGAGTCGGTCCAACAGTTAGCGCCATGCGCTTCCGGTCTGAGGGAGATTTTCTTCTTCGATCTGGCCTGACTGGGTCTGGCTAGCCCAAGAGCCCCGAGAGCCGCGCGGGGTCGCGCACGACCTTGGCCAGCAGCGCCGCGAAGAAAGCCCCGCAGGCCAGCACGCCGAGCTCGCGCCAGAGGGACGGGCGCAGCTCCCGCGGGAGCAGCGCGCGGTTGATCCAGACCGTGTGCAGGGAGAGCAGGACGAAATTGAGCGCCGCCACGTTGGCGCCGATCAGGATGAGCCGGAACGGGTCCGCGAGCGTCATGGCCGCGCAGCCGGCCGCCGTGAAGGCCACGAGGACGGCGTAGTAGAGGCCGCCCGCCGGCCCTTCCGCTCCCGGTGCGCGCCTCCGCGCGCGGGCCGTCCACAGGATGTCCGTCACGCTCCGCGCGAAGCCTTCGACGATGCCGACCTGCGTCAGGGCGAGGATGGCGAAGCCGGTGAGGAGCACGAGCGTCCAGACCACGAACCCGTAGCGCCACCCGATGGCCTGCGCGAGCCATGCGGGCGCGCCCACGCCGGTCCAGATCTCCCCGCGCGTAGCAAGGTGAGCCGCGAGCAGCGCGGGGAGCGCCATGCCGGCGAGACAGCCGGCCGTCCAGAGGTACCAGAAGTCGGTTCTCAAGTAGCGCCACCACTGCCGCCACTTGCCGAGGTTGGCCTCGGTCGGTGCGAAGGTCATCCCGTCCCGCGCGAAGCGGACGCTCTCGCCGCCGACCACTACCGGCCGGCTTTCGATCGTACCCGCCATGCCGAAGCCCTTGTCCCGAAGCCAGTGGGTGAGCGCCGCGTTGATGGTGCCGCCTCCGCCCGAGTAGGCGGCGAACGCGGCGAGCAGCACCCAATCGAAGCTCACGTCCCGTTCGGCGGGCAGGGAGGGCCACACGAAGCCCACGGCGACGGCCTGCCAGACGCTCCAGGGAACGAGGAGCAGCCCGAGGACGGCCAGAAACCCGAGCGTCCAGGCCATGACGAGCCACTCGGCCCACTCGACCGTTCGCCGGGCCCGCGCGCCGAGCAGAGTCACCGCGACGGCTCCGAGGAAGATTGCGTAGCCCAGGCCGACGATGACGGCCCCGTCCTCGGCTCGCGGCATGCGCCCAAGGAAGGCCGCGGTGAGCGTGGAGGCCGCCGCGAGCGCCCAGCCCGGCCAGCCCACCTGCCCGAGGTGCAGGAGCGCGTAGACCGGTCCCCACACGCGCGGCCCGGGCGCCACGCGCATGAAGCCCGCGAAGACGGACTCGCCCGTCGCGAGCGTGTAGCGGGCCATTTCCGTGTTGAGCAGCGCCTGCAGCAGGACGGATATCGTGCAGATCCAGAGTATGCCCGGGCCCCAGCGGGCCGTGGCGGCCGGCCCGAGGATCCAGTCACCCGAGCCGAGCGACAGTCCCAGGAGGATGGCGCCGGGGCCGATGATGCGCACGACGTTGCGGAGGGTGTAGGGAGGCGGCTGGGGCAGATCCGATTGCCGCCACTCGGCGGGTTGCCTCACGAGACGGCCCCGCGAAGCCGTGCGCGTAGGGCGATCAGCCCGAGCGCCGTCGCAGCGGCTGCTCCGTCGAGGAGCACGTCGACCATGCTGCCCACGCGTCCGGGCGTGAACGACTGGCGAAGCTCGTCGAGACAGGCCGTCAGCACTCCTAAGCCCAGCGGCGCCCACGCGCCTCCCACGCCTCGCCGCCAGAGACCGGCGAGGACGGCGTATTCGATGATGTGACCGGCCTTGCGGATGAGGAGATGAGCGGCCGCCAGCGCTTCAGGTGACGCGGCAGGCAGGAGCGCGCGGAGAAGGGGACCGAGCCACTCGGCGGTGTGGGCCCCGTCCCACTGGCCGCCGCCGAAGTACACGATGAGCCCCGTCCAGCAGAGCGGCGGCAGGAGCCGGAGCATGGCTACACGGTGGCACGGCGGCCGGAAGTTGACAAGGCTCTCACACTAAACATAGGATGAGCCATGTCGCTGCAGGAGATCCTCGACAGTCTCCTGACTTCCTCCCGCACCGGTCCCCTCATCACTGCCACACGCCACTTCGAAGGCAAGCCTCCGGTCCTGGCGCCGTTTCCCTCATCGCTCGATCCGCGCCTGCTCGAAGCGCTCCGGGGCCGCGGCGTCCAGCAGCTCTACTCGCACCAGGCCAAGGCCTATGACACGGTCGCGAAGGGCGAGAACCTGGTTGTCGTGACGCCGACCGCGTCCGGCAAGACGCTCTGCTACAACCTGCCGGTGCTCCAGGCTCTCGTCCAGCAGCCCGAATCGCGCGTCCTCTATCTCTTTCCCACCAAGGCGCTGGCCCAGGACCAGCTGGCCGAGCTCATGGAGCTGGCGAAGACCTTGCCCGACATGCGCATGTACACCTACGACGGGGACACGCCGCAGGACGCGCGCCGCTCGGTGCGCGCGCGGGCCAACCTCGTGCTCACCAACCCCGACATGCTCCACTCGGGAATCCTGCCGCATCACACCAAGTGGGTGAACCTGTTCCAGAACCTCCGCTACGTCGTCATCGACGAGCTCCACGCGTACCGCGGCGTCTTCGGAAGCCACTTGGCGAACGTCCTGCGGCGGCTCAAGCGCATCTGCCGGCACTACGGCTCCTCGCCGCAGTTCATCATGGCCTCGGCGACCATCGCCAACCCGCGCGAGCTGGCCGAGCGGCTGACGGGCGAGGCTGTCAGCGAGGTGAGCGAGAGCGGCGCGCCCACGGGGGAGAAGCTCTTCCTGTGCTACAACCCGCCGGTGGTCAACAAGGAGCTGGGCATCCGCGCGCCCTATCTCGGCGAAGCGGCGACGCTCGCGATCCAGCTCCTCAAGGAGAAGATCGCCACCATCGTCTTCGCGCAGAGCCGGCTGTCTACCGAGGTTTTGCTCTCCGCCATCAAGAGGGGTGTCGAGGACAGGACGGGGGATGCCGGTATCGTCCGCGGCTACCGCGGCGGCTATCTCCCGCTGCGCCGGCGCGAGGTGGAGCAGGGCCTGCGCTCGGGCGAGGTCCTGGGAGTCGTCGCCACGAGCGCGCTCGAGCTCGGCATCGACATCGGCCACCTGGACGTGGCCATCCTGGCGGGCTACCCCGGCACCATCGCCTCCATGTGGCAGCAGGCCGGCCGCGCGGGGCGGAGGAGCGCCTGGTCGGCGGCGATCCTGGTGGCGACCTCCTCGCCCATGGACCAGTACCTGGCCGCGCATCCCGACTACCTCTTCGGCGCGCCGCCCGAGCACGCGCGCATCAATCCGGAGAACCCGTTCATCCTGGTCAACCACCTCAAGTGCGCGGCCTTCGAGCTGCCCTTCGGCGGGCAGGAGGCTTTCGGCTTGGAAGTCCAGCCTCACCTCGCCGCGCTCGAGGAGGAGGGCCTGCTCCACCGCGCGGGCGAGCAGTTCCACTGGACATCCGAGACGTACCCGGCCGACCACATCTCGCTCCGCACGGTCACCTCCGACAACTTCCTGGTGATCGACACCACGGCGCGCGACGCGAAGCAGGTCAAGCGCCGGCAGATCATCGCCGAGGTGGACTGGAAGAGCGCCTTCTCGATGGTCTACCCCAAGGCCATCTACATGGTCGAGGGCGAGCCGTTCGAGGTCCAGGAGCTCCACTACCGAGAGGACGAGGAAAAGGTCGCCTACGTCAAGAAGGTCGTGGTCGACTACTTCACCGACGCCATCAGCGCCAAAGGCGTGTGGATGCTCCAGCGGTTCACCCGGCAGGAGACCCCGGGGCTCGTGGCCGAGCAGGGCGAGGTGCTCGTCGCGGAAAAGGTCGTGGGCTTCAAGAAGATCAAGATGGGCACGATGGAGAACGTCGGCTCGGGCGAGGTCGAGCTGCCCCAGCAGGAGATGCAGACGACGGCCGCGTGGCTGACCGTCGCCCCGGCGATGCTCGCCGAGATCTCGCCGCACCGCGACGAGCTCGTCGACGGGCTGCGCGCGCTCACGCGCCTGCTCCATTCGCTGGCGCCGATCTTCCTCCTCTGCGACATCCGCGACATCGGCGCGTGGCTCGGCGACGGCACGCCCTCGGCGGAGGGCCAGGTGGTCACGCGCGAGACGATGCGGGCCCAGCTCGTCCAGGGTAACGAGTTCACCCCGACCATCTACCTCTACGACAACCAGCCGGGCGGCATCGGGCTCGCCGAGCGCATCTTCGAGGTCCTGCCGGAGCTGCTCGCGCGCGGCCTCGAGACGCTCGAGAGCTGCGCGTGTCCTGCGGGCTGTCCCTCCTGCGTGGGCCCCGTGAACGAGGTCGGCCGCCGCGCCAAGCCGGTCGCGCTCCACCTGCTCAAGCGCCTCGTCGCCCGTCGCTGAGCGCGTTGCCCGCGTGAGCGACGCCATCCCCGACCTCAGCCGCGTCATCCGGCGGCTCGAGGCCAAGAGCCGGATCAATGCCGCTTCTCGCCAAACGGCCTCGCTCGAGGACCTCCTGGGCGGCGCCGTCGAGGAGACCGAGAAGGGGCGCGTCCTCTGCGTCCGCCGGCGCTTCGCCGAGGGCTACCGCCACGGCCGGCAGCCGCTCGAGGCCGCGCGCGACATGGCGCATGGGCCGCTCGCGCTGATGGCGCGCGTCGACGCGCCGCCGCGTGGGCCGCGCCTCCTCTATCTCGACACGGAAACGACCGGTCTGGCCGGCGGCACGGGCACCTATGCCTTCCTCGTGGGCGTGGGCTTCTTCGACGGCGGCGAGTTCGAGGTGAGGCAGTACTTCATGCGCGACCTCGACGAAGAACCGGCGCTTCTGGCCGCCCTCGATCCGCTCCTGCGGGAGGTCGATGGGCTGGTCACGTACAATGGCGCCGGCTTCGACCTGCCGCTCCTGGAGACGCGTTTCGTGCTCGCCCGGCGTCGCTGGCCGGAAGCCGCTTTCCACCTCGACCTCTTACCCGCCGCACGGCGGCTGTGGAGCGCGAGGCTGCCCGACTGTCGCCTTGGTACCGTCGAGCAGCATGCACTCGGCTTCGTCCGGGAGGACGATCTGCCGGGCGCGCTGATCCCGCAGGTGTATTTCGACTATCTGAGACGCAAGTCCCCCGGGGAGCTGCCGCGCGTCTTCGAGCACAACCGGCACGACATCCTGTCCCTCGCGGCGCTCGCCGGGTGGGTGGCGAAGACCGTTGCGCAGGCGCCCGGAGTCGATCTCGGCCCGGACGAGCTGGCGGGGCTCGGCCGGCTCTGGGAGACGGCCGACCCCGACCGTGGCGAGGCCTGTTACCGGAGGGCGCTCGACCGCGGCCTCGCGAGCCCCGCGCGGGAGCGGCTCCTCGCGCGGCTGGCCTGGCGGGAGAAGCGGCGCTCGCGCTGGGAGGCCTCGCGCGAGCTGTGGGAAGCCGCGGCCCGCGGCGCGCGAATCTTCGACGCGCGACCGTGGGAAGAGATGGCGAAGATCCACGAGCACCGGCTGCGTGACTTTATCGCCGCCAAGGCCGTGGTGGTCGAGGCGCTCGCGCGCGCCCGAGCCCATCGGGCGCCGGCCGTGGTGGTCGAGGCGCTTCACCACCGCCTCGAGCGGCTCACCCGACGCCTCGCGACGGTCCTCTAGCTTTCGTCCCAGCCCGCCGCGCCCATAGAGTTAGCCTTGACACACTCCTGGAGTTAGGGTAGCCTCACCTTCGATGTTATCCGGCTCCCCCGAGCGGTGGTCGGGGCACCAAATACGAGGAGATGACTATGGCGCGCATATGGCGTGACGGTTGTGCCGGGCTCGCGGTCCTGGCTGCGGTGCTGACGGTGCTAAGCCTGGCCGGCGCGGCCCTGGGCGAGGCTGGGGAGTTGGTGGTCTACTCCGCTCGCTCGCACTACGGTCAGGAACCGGCCATGGAAGCGTTCACCAAGAAGACCGGAATCCAGATCCAGAGCCTGGGCGGTGAGACGGGGCAGCTCTTCGAACGGCTGAAGGCCGAGGGTGACAGGACCCCAGCCGACGTCTTGATCACGGTGGATGCCGGCAATCTGTGGAACGCCGCCCGGGCGGGTCTGCTCGCGCGGGTGGACTCGCCCGAGATTCAGGCCAGTATCCCGGCCCACCTGCGCGATCCCGAGAACCGCTGGGTGGGACTGACGGTGCGCGCGCGCACCATCATGTACAACACGCAGCGGGTCAAGCCCGATGAGCTCTCGACCTACGAAGCGCTCGGCGATCCGAAGTGGAAGGGCCGCGTGTGCCTGAGGACATCGAGTCACGTCTACAATCAGTCGCTCCTGGCGACGATGATCAAGCGCTACGGCGAGCCCAAGACGGAAGCCCTCGTCCGCGGCTGGGTTGCCAACAATCCCACGCTGATCAACGGTGACACGAAGATCCTCGAGGCCATGGCCGCAGGCCAGTGCGACGTGGGTCTGACCAACACGTACTACCTCGGCCGCATCGTCGCCAAGGATCCGAGCTTCCCGGTCGCCCCATTCTGGGCCAACCAGCAGACGACCGGCACGCACATCAATATCTCGGGGGCCGGCGTGACGGCCCACTCGAAGAACCGGGCCGAAGCTATCAAGCTGATCGAGTTCCTCACGAGCCCTGAAGCCCAGCAGCTCTTCGCCGACTCGAACTTCGAGTACCCGGCCAATCCCCAGGCCGCCGTCAGCCCGATTCTCGCCAAGTGGGGAAAGTTCAAGCAGGACGATACGAATGTGGCCGCCGCCGGGGAGTTCCAGGCGGCAGCCACGCGGCTTGCCGACCGCGCCGGCTACAAGTAGACGGCGCGATCGGGGGCCCGCGATGGCGCCGGCCTCATGATCGCGCTTCGGTCGGCGAGCGGGTACCCGTGGACCTGGGTCGCGGTGGGGATCGCGAGCGTTTTGGCGGTGCCCATCGCGGCCGTCCTCTCGTCACTGGCGCGACCCCGGGGCGAGGTCTGGCTCCACCTCTGGCGCACGCAGCTGGTCGAGCTGGTCCTCAACACCGTGCTGCTCCTGGCCGGGGTCGGCGCCGGTACGCTCCTCGTGGGCACGGGCCTCGCGTGGCTGATCGTCCACTACCGCTTCCCAGGTCGTGCCCTCTTCGAGTGGGCGCTGATTCTGCCGCTGGCCGTGCCGGCCTATGTGATCGGCTTCGCCTTCCTCGGCCTCTTCGACTACGCGGGGCCCGTTCAGGGCACGCTGCGTAGCTGGCTGGGTCAGGGGAACCGTCTTCCCGAGATGCGGTCCTCCTGGGGCGTCATCCTCGTGATGACGCTCGTGTTCTATCCTTACGTCTACCTGCTCGCGCGCGTGGCGTTCCGGGAGCAGGGCGTGGCCGGCATCGAGACCGCGCGGACCTTGGGACGGTCCCGGCTGGGAGCATTCCTGCACGTCACGCTGCCCCTGGCGCGCCCGTCTCTCGCCGCCGGCGTGGCCCTGGCCATGATGGAGGCGCTCGCGGACTTCGGCACCGTCGCGACATTCGGTTTCCGTACCCTCACGGAGGCTGTGTACCGGGTGTGGAACGGCATGTTCGACCGGGTGGCCGCCACGCAATTGGCGAGCGTGCTGCTCCTCTTCGCGCTGGCCCTGATTCTGCTCGAGCGTCGCTCACGCGGCCGGGCGCGATTCGCTGAGTCGCGCCGGCGCGGGCCCATGCCGCCACCGCCCAGGCTCCGCGGCTTTAGGGCGGCTCTTGCCGCGGCCGCGTGCCTCATCGTGCTCGGGCTGGCTTTCGCGCTTCCCGTGGGACAGCTCGCGTGGTGGGGCGCCGGTGCGCTCCGGGCTGGCCAGGTCGCGCCGGACTTCATCGCCCTGCTCGGGCGGACCTGCACGCTCGCGACGGCAACCGCCCTTCTGGCATGTGTGCTGGCGGTGCTGCTGGCCTATGCCGGGCGCCTGCACGCCACGCCCCCGGTTCGCCTGGCCGCCCGGTTCGCCTCGATGGGATACGCGCTGCCCGGCGCGGTGATCGCGGTCGGCGTGCTCCTGCCACTCTCCTGGGTGGATCACGCGATCGTGCCCGAGCTCGAGCGGTGGCTGCAACGGCCGCTCGGGCTCCTGCTCACCGGCTCCGCGGCCGGCCTCGTCCTCGCCTACCTGGTGAGATTCCTGGCGGTGAGCCTGCAAAGCGTCGAGGCCGGCCTCAGCAAGATCTCGCCGAGCCTCGATGATGCGGCGCGTTCGCTCGGGGTCCGGTCCGGCGGCGCGCTCCGCCGGGTACACGTGCCATTGCTGCGCGGCAGTCTGCTGACGGCCGTCGTGCTGGTCTTCGTCGAGACGATGAAGGAGATGCCCGCCACGCTCCTGCTTCGGCCGCTCGGTTTCAATACGCTCGCGGTCGAGATCTGGGAGCGGACCTCAGAGGCGATGTGGCAGGAAGCCTCCGTGCCGGCGCTGACCCTCGTCGCGATCGGGCTCCTGCCGGTCGTGGCGCTGGTCCGCCTGACTGCCCGCCGCTCTGGATTCTGATCAGCCGGGCTCACCCGAGGCGGGCTCACCCGCGGCTGGCTCACCCGCGGCCGGCTTGGATGTGAACGCCACCACGTGGAGGACATGCGCCGTGGCCCGGACTCGTATCCCGGTGGGAATGGCCGACGCCGACGGCTGAGAAGAGTGGACCCGGTGGCCGGAGGGCAAGAGTATGCAATAGAGCGTCTCCGAGCCCCGGAAGTGCCGGCTGGCGATCGTGCCGAGGCCGTCGTCCTCGGCGACGAAGGTGATGTCGCCGGGCCTGATCATCACGTCCACGCTCTCGCCTGGCTCCAACTGGTCCACGTTGGCGAAGATCCCCACTTCCGTCGCGACGCCATGGCTCGTGACGGTGCCGGGAAGGAAGTCCGCCGCCCCCACGAAAGCCGCGACGAAACGCGTCGCGGGCCGATGGTAGACCTGCTCCGGCGTGTCGAGCTGTTCCATCCGGCCCGCATGGAGGACGCCGACGCGATCGGCCAGTGTGAAAGCCTCCTCCTGGTCGTGAGTCACGAACACGGTCGTGGTGCCTGTCGAACGCAGGATGCGCTCGATCTCGTCGCGCATCTGCGCGCGCAGGTCGGCATCAAGACTGGAAAAGGGTTCGTCCAGGAGCATCAGGGTCGGCGCCGGCGCCATGGCGCGGGCGACGGCAACGCGCTGCTGTTGCCCTCCGGAGAGCTCGTGCGGATAGCGTCGCTCGAACCCGCTCATGCCGACCAGATCGAGAACCTCGCCGACGCGGGTCTGGCGGGCGCCCCGGCGGAGCTTCAGGAGGCCGAAGCTCACGTTCTCGGCAACAGTGAGGTGAGGAAAGAGTGCATAGTCCTGAAAGACGATGCCGATGCCGCGTTCTTCGGCGGGGACCGCGTGCCCGGATCCCCCTACGATCCGTCCGCGCATCGCGACGGTCCCTGAGTCGGGGGTTTCGAGCCCCGCGATGATCCGCAGGGTCGTTGTCTTGCCGCAGCCCGAGGGGCCAAGCAGAGCCAGGATCTCTCCCTGAGTGAGGCTGAGAGACAGGCGGTCTACCGCCGGTAGGCCGTCAGCGGAGAAGCGCTTGGAAACCCCCCGAAGCTCTAGCGGGCCCACCACTACCGTCGCGCGAGCGCCTCGGGGTTGACCGGGGTCGGGGGAGTGCTGCCCTCGAGCACGGCGAGACAGTTGTCCACGGCCAGGTTGGCCATTTGCAGGCGCGTGTCCGACGAGGCGCTGGCGATGTGGGGTGACAGGACCACGTTGGGCAGACCCATGAGGCCCGGGTGGACCTTGGGCTCCTCTTCGAAAACGTCGATGCCCGCGCCTGCTATCCACCCCTCTTTGAGCGCCTGCGCCAACGCAGCCTCGTCGACGACTGGGCCCCGCGAGGCGTTGACGAGGTAGGCCGTCTTCTTCATGGTTCTGAGCGACTGGGCATTGATGAGGTGCTGCGTCTCCGGCAGGAGCGGCGTGTGGAGGGTGACGAAGTCCGACTCCCGGAGCAGGGTCGCCGTGTCGGTCCTCGTGGCCCGGAGCTCCCGTTCCGTGGCGGGGTCGGCGGCCACGGCGTCCTGGTAGAGGACACGCATGTCGAAGCCGCGCGCCCGCCTGGCCATGGCACGGCCGATGCGGCCGAAGCCGATGATGCCGAGGGTCTTGCCGTGGATGTCGCCCCCCAGCAGCAGCATGAACTCCCACTGCGTGAACTTGCCTTCGCGGACGTAGCGATCCGCTTCGACCACCCGCCGGGCCGTCGCCATGAGGAGCGTCCAGGCGAAATCGGCCGTGGTCTCGGTGAGGACGTCGGGAGTATTCGTGATGACAACGCCGCGCTTGGTCGCCTCCGCCACGTCGATGTTGTTGAAGCCGACGGCCACGTTGGCCACGACCTTGAGATCCGGGCAGGCGGCCAGGAGTGGGGCATCGATGACATCGGTGATGAGGCAGACGAGGCCCTGGCGGCCCTTGAGCCTCGCGATGAGCTCGGTCCGCCCGAGCGGCTTATCAGCCTCGTGGAGATCCACCACGGCCCGGCTCCGGGCGCGGGCGACCGCCTCTTCAGGGAGTATGCGAGAAATCAGGATGGAAGGCTTGGGGGACGGTGGGGCCATGTGGTCTCCGTGTAAGATATTGAGTGGAAAAGACTTTTTTGCTCTTGACTCACCAGACCCCGACTGCTATGTTAGCACTCGTCTTCGGTGAGTGCTAACCACTAGAGTGGTCACGAACCGGTCAGAAACGTCAACATCTTATCTATCGGGAGGCGATTTGGCCATGAAGATTCGTCCGTTGCACGACCGCATCCTCATCAAGCGGCAGGAAGAGAAGGAAACCAGGAAGGGCGGCATCATCATCCCGGACAGCGCCAAGGAGAAGCCCCAGGAGGGCAAGGTGATCGCCGTCGGGAATGGCAAGGTCAACGACGAGGGAAAGAAGATTCCCCTCGACGTCAAGACCGGCGACAAGATCCTGTTCGGCAAGTATTCGGGCTCCGAGGTCACCCTCGACGACGTGGAGTACCTGATCCTCCGCGAGGAGGACATCCTCTGCATCCTTGAATAGAGGCGAAGGCGGCCGCGGCGCTGAGTAGGCGCCTAGGTCGGCAGCAGCGACCTGGAGCGCTATCCGGGACACATCCCGGCCGGCCAAGACGGGCCGGCCCATTCCATCGAACGAACGAGGAGGAGAATCAGATGCCCAAGCAGGTGCTATTCAGCGACGAGGGGCGGGCCGCCCTGCTCCGCGGGGTCAACGTCATGGCGGCGGCGGTCAAGGCCACCATGGGTCCGAAGGGGCGGAACGTCATCATCGACAAGAAGTTCGGCAGCCCGACCATCACCAAGGACGGAGTGACGGTCGCCAAGGAGATCGAGCTCAAGGACAACTACGAGGACATGGGGGCGCAGATGATCAAGGAGGTGGCCTCCAAGACCTCTGACATCGCGGGCGACGGGACCACCACCGCGACGGTGCTCGCCCAAGCCATCATCCGCGATGGCATGAAGAACGTCACGGCCGGCGCCAACCCCATGGGGCTCAAGCGCGGCATCGACAAGGCCGTGGACGTGGTCGTCGAAGAGCTGAAGAAGATGTCCAAGTCCACCAAGGACAAGAAGGAGATCGCCCAGGTTGCGACGATCGCCTCCAACAACGACAAGACCATCGGCAGCCTGATCGCCGAGGCGATGGAGAAGGTGGGCAAGGACGGCGTCATCACGGTCGAGGAGTCGAAGTCGGCCGAGACGGTGCTGGACGTGGTCGAGGGCATGCAGTTCGACCGTGGCTACCTCTCGCCCTACTTCGTCACCGATGCCGAGCGCATGGAGTGCGTGCTCGAAGACGCGCTGGTTCTGATCCACGAGAAGAAGATCAGCGTGATGAAGGACATGCTGCCGCTGCTCGAGCAGGTGGCGCGCGCCGGCAAGCCCTTCCTGATCATCGCCGAGGACATCGAGGGTGAGGCCCTGGCGACGCTGGTCGTCAACAAGCTCCGCGGCACGCTGCACTGCGCCGCCGTGAAGGCGCCCGGCTTCGGGGACCGTCGCAAGGCCATGCTGGAAGACATCGCCACCCTGACCGGCGGCAAGGCCATCACCGAGGACCTGGGGATCAAGCTCGAGAACATCAAGCTCGAAGACCTGGGCAAGGCCAAGAAGGTGATGGTGGACAAGGACAACACCACCCTCGTCGAGGGCGCGGGCAAGACGGGCGCCATCGAGGGCCGCATCAAGCAGATCAGGGCGCAGATCGAGGAGACCACCTCCGACTACGACAAGGAGAAGCTGCAGGAGCGCCTGGCCAAGCTGGCCGGCGGCGTGGCGGTGATCAAGGTCGGCGCCCCGACGGAGACGGCCATGAAGGAGAAGAAGGCCCGCGTGGAGGACGCGCTGAACGCGACCCGCGCGGCGGTCGAGGAGGGCATCGTGCCGGGCGGCGGCGTCGCCCTGCTGCGGGCGTCGACCAAGATCGAGAGCCTGAAGCTTGAGGGCGATGAGAAGGTCGGCGCGTTGATCGTGCGCCGGGCGCTCGAAGAGCCGATCCGGCAGATCGTTGAGAACGCCGGGCTCGAGGGCAGCGTCATCGTCGAGAAGGTGAAGGCCGAGAAGGTCGTCACGCGCGGCTTCGACGCCGAGACCCTCGAGTACGTGGACATGATCGAAGCCGGCATCATCGACCCGACCAAGGTCGAGCGTGTCGCGCTGCAGAATGCGGCGTCGGTGGCCTCGCTGCTGCTCACCACGGAGGCCCTGATCACCGATCTGCCCGAGGAGAAGTCCGCCGCGGCGCCCGCCATGCCGCACGGGGACATGTACTAGGCCGTTCGCAGAATTTTGCGGGGCGCGGCCCCTGCCGGTCAACCGGCGGGGGCCGTGTCTTTTTGTCCACGTCTTGACCGCTGCGCGAAGGCCACGCCATGATCGCCGCATGAGTTGTGTTCGAACGGCGCTTCTGGTATCGTCAAGTGCTTCCGAAATGATCCATAGGAGTTGAGGGGGGTGAACAGTCTGTATCCGTACGAGATCCTGGTGATTATCGATCCGCGGCCTACCGACGAGGAGGTTGCGGCGCTTCTGACCAAGCTCGGGGAAAACCTGAAGGGCCTCGGCGCCGAGCTCGGCAAGGCCGAGAGCTGGGGCAAGCGCCGTCTGGCCTACGACCTGCGCAAGCAGCGCGAGGGCACCTACGCCGTCCTCGAGTGCTCGGCCGAGCCGGCCACCATCAAGGAGTTCGAGCGCCAGCTCCGGCTGACCGAGCAGGTGCTTCGCTTCATGACGACGCGCGTGCCGGTCAAGAAGCGCGTCCGTGGGACGCCCAAGCGGGAGCCCGCGGCCGTCGAGGAGAGCGCCTGATGGCGAGTCTCAACAAGGTGTTCCTGATGGGGAACCTGACGCGTCCCCCGGAGCTCCGGTATACGCCGAGCGGCACCGCCGTCGCGGACCTGCGCCTCGCGGTGAACCGCAACTACACCACGCAGAGCGGCGAGAAGCGCGAGGAGACATGCTTCCTCACCGTGGTGGTATGGGGCAAGCAGGCGGAGAGCTGCGGCGAGTACCTCGACAAGGGCAGCCCGATCATGGTCGAGGGGCGGCTGCAGACGCGGGACTGGGAGACGAAGGACGGCCAGAAGCGCAACGTCGTCGAGGTCGTCGCGGAGCGCGTACAGTTCATGGGACGGAGCAAGTCGGCGGCGGGCGCCCCAGGGGCGCCGGAAGCCGTGGAGGCATCAGCAGCCGAAGGGGAAGACGAAGTCCCCTTCTAGGAGGATAGGAACATTCCGCCAGCGAGCAAGCCAGTCAAGCGGCGCCGGTTCGGCCGGCGCAAAGTTTGTAAGTTCTGCATGGACAAGGTGCAGCTCATCGACCACAAGGACGTCCGCCGGCTGAAGAACTTCGTATCGGAACGGGGCAAGATCACCCCGCGGCGGATCTCCGGCAGCTGCGCCCGTCACCAGCGCCAGCTCACGCGCGCCATCCGGCGGGCGCGAACCGTGGCGCTGCTGGCCCAGATCTCCGAATAGCCCAGATTTTTGAACAGCTCAGGAACGGGGAATCGGCGATGAAGATCATCCTGATGGACGACGTGCCCGCGCTCGGGCGCCGCGGCGAGGTCCGGGACGTCTCCGACGGCTACGCGCGCAACTACCTCCTGCCGCACAAGCTGGCGCTCCACGCGACGACGGCCAACCTGAAGAATCTCGAGCAGATCAAGGCGAGCCAGGACGCGGCGGCGGCAAAGCTCACGGCCCAGGCGCAGGAGCAGGCCCGGGCCATCGAGGCGCTGCACTTCACCCAGGCCCGCCAGGCCTCCGACGAAGGGCGCCTCTTCGGCTCCATCGGCAAGGCGGATCTCGCCGCGTTCCTCTCCCAGCACGGGGTCGAGGTCGAGCGGCGGCGAATCGCGCTGGACGAGCCCATCAAGAGTGTGGGTGACTTCACCGTGCCCGTTCGGCTCCACGCCGAGGTGACCGGGCAGCTCAAGGTCTCCGTTACCCGCGAGTAGCCGTGGCAACCCTCGCCGATCTGCTCACCTCCAAAATCCCGCCGCACAGCCTGGAGGCGGAGCGGGCGGTGCTGGGCGGGATGCTGCTGGACCGGGAGAGCCTGCCGAAAGCCGTCGAGCTCCTCAAGCCCTCCGACTTCTACAAGGAGGGCCACCGCAAAATCTTCGACTCCATGCTCGCGCTCTTCGAGCGGAACGAGCCGGTCGACCTCCTGACGGTCTCCGAGGATCTGCGCCGCCGGAGCGAGCTCGACGAGGTCGGCGGGCCCGCGACGCTGGGCGCGCTCGTGGAGGAGGCGGCGACGGCGGCTCACCTCCTCTCCTACGGCGGCATCGTCCGCGAGAAGGCCGTCCTGCGGGACCTGATCCGCATCGCCACCGAGATCATCGGCAAGAGCTACGAAGGCCGGGACGACGTCGAAAAGGTGCTGGACGACGCGGAGCGGCTCATCTTCCAGATCTCCGAGCGACGCATGCAGGGCACGGCGATCCCCGTGCGGTCCATCCTCAAGGGCACATTCGAGCAGATCGAGAAGCTCTACGACCAGAAGGAGCACATCACCGGCCTGGCGACGGGGTTCGGCAAGCTGGACGAGATGACCTCCGGCTTCCAGTCGAGCGATTTCATCATCATCGCGGGCCGGCCGTCCATGGGTAAGACGGCCTTCGCGATGAACATCGCCAAGTATGCCGGCGTCCGGAACCACAAGCGGGTACTCGTGCTGAGCCTCGAGATGTCCAAGGAGCAGCTGGTGCAGCGGCTGCTCTGCGCCGAGGGGCGCGTGGATTCGCACAAGGTTCGCACCGGCTACCTCGACACGCGGGACTGGACCAGCCTGACCAATGCCGCCGGGCGGCTGGCGGAGGCGCCTATCTTCATCGACGACTCGCCGGCGCTCTCGGTGCTCGAGGCACGCGCCAAGGCGCGACGCATGAAGGCCGAGCACGGTCTCGACATGATCGTCATCGACTACCTGCAGCTGATGCGCGGGCGCAACCCCGAGAACCGCCAGCAGGAGATCTCGGAAATCTCGCGCTCGCTGAAGGCGCTGGCCAAGGAGATCGACGTGCCCGTCGTGGCGCTGTCGCAGCTCTCGCGGGCGGTGGAGAGCCGCCAGAGCAAGGAGCCGCAGCTCTCCGACCTGCGCGAATCGGGCGCGCTCGAGCAGGACGCCGACCTGATCCTCTTCCTGTACCGCCCCGACCGCTACGGGCTCCAGAAGGAAGAGGACGAGCGCATGGCCGACGTCATCATCGGCAAGCAGCGGAACGGGCCGACCGGGGTGATCAAGCTGACCTTCATCCCCGAGTACGCGTCCTTCGAGAACCGGGCGGAGCCCGAACGGGTGCCGCAGCCGTTCTGAACGCCCCGCACGCCCGCGCATGACCACGGTCGCCATCATCGGCGCCGGCAAGGGCGGGCGCGCCCTGCTGGAGATGTTTGCGGGCGATCCGACCGTGACCATCCTGGGCGTCGCCGACGTCAACGCCTGGGCGCCGGGCCTCGAGCTCGCGCGGCGGCTCAACATCCCCGTCGTGACGGATCTACGGTCGCTCATCGCGGACCCCCGCCTCGATCTCGTCATCGACGTCACGGGAAGCCCTGAAGTCCAGCGGATCATCCTCGAGCTCAAGCCGGCGGCGACGGAGGTGATGGGCGGCGCCAGCGCGCGATTCATGTGGGACCTCCTGGCGGAGCGCAAACGGTCGGAGGAGCTGGAAGACCGGTATTCGCTCATGTTGAGGGAGCTGCAGGCGCAGGCGGAGGGCGACTTTATCATCGGCCAGAACCCGAAGATGAAGGACGTGGCGCAGTTGATCGTCCGCGTCGCGGCCACGCCCACGACCGTGCTCATCCTGGGCGAGTCGGGCACGGGCAAGGAGCTGGTCGCCCGCGCCATCCACCGCTACTCGAACCTGCGCGACAAGCCGCTCATTACCGTGAACTGCACGGCCCTGGCGCCGACGCTGCTCGAGTCAGAGCTCTTCGGCCACAAGCGGGGCGCCTTCACGGGAGCCGTCGCCGACAAGCCGGGGCTGTTCGAGAAGGCCGATGGCGGCACCATCTTCCTCGACGAGGTCGGCGATATGCCGCCTGAGATGCAGAGCCGGCTCCTGCGCGTGCTGCAGACCGGGGAGAGCAAGCCCGTGGGCGACGTCGTCACGCGCAAAGTGCGCGTCCGCGTCATCGCCGCGACCAACCGGCTGCTCGAGAAGGCGATCGCGACGGGCGAGTTCCGCGAGGACCTGTTCTACCGGTTCAACGCCTTCACGATCACGCTGCCGCCGCTGCGGGAGCGGACCGAGGACATCCCCGTTCTGGCCCACCACTTCCTGCGGAAGGCCGAGGCAAAGGTCAACAAGAAGGTGGACCGCTTCGCTCCGGAGGCGCTCGATCTCCTCAAGCGCTACCCGTGGCCGGGGAACCTGCGCGAGCTGGAGAACATCATCGAGCGCGCCGTGGTCCTGGCGACCAGCCGCCAGATCGAGGTCGCGCTGCTGCCGCTCCATCTCCAGGAGAACGCCCCGGTCCCCATGCGGGCCGGCGAGAGCTTTCTCGAGGCGAAGGAGCGCGCGGTTGCCCGCGTCGAGCGAGAGGCCATTGAGCGCTTCCTCGGTGAAGCCAGGGGCAATGTTTCGGCGGCAGCCAAGCGGGCCGGCATCACGCGCCGCAACTTCCACCGGCTCATAGTGAAATACGCCATCGACATGCGGCCCTTCAGAAGTGAGACGTACAAGACTCAGTAGTGAGCTATAATAGTCTCATATCCTATTAGGCAGTAAACGCTTGTTTTTCCCACAGTTTAGCCAGACCAAGAATCCATTTTGCTCAATAGTGGGACTAGAATGTCTCACTATCGATCCATGCTCGCCGCAGTCTCTGGCCACCCTCTCAATTGAAATCAACCACTTACGGACAGAGAACACTTCTTGCAACGCGTGCTGGCAGCCTGAACGACGAGGAGGTTTACATGGCCGAGCATTGCCGCTGCGGGAGCGAAGTCCAGTTCGCGTTTGAGCGGCTGGGCTGCATCGAGTGCGGGGCCGCATGCTGTCCCGGCTGCTCGTACCAGCTGGAGTCCACCCACTACTGCGGGAGCTGCGCGGAGAGCTTGCTGGAGCTGCCATGGGCGGCGACGCTCCCCGCGCGACCCTAGAGGAGAGTATCACCATGGAAAGCAAGGGCAAGGCGTTCCGGCAGCTGCTCCGCGACGAGCCGTACCTCTTCACCGGCGGGATCTACTCGCCGCTCGATGCGCAGATCGCGGAGAGCGCGGGGATGAAGTCCATCTACCTGAGCGGCTACTCCGTCGCCATGATGAACGGCTGGCCGGACATGGGGCTCCTGACGATGACGGAAGTGGCGAAGACGGCGTCCATGGTGGCGAGCGCCGTCGAGGTGCCGATCATCGCGGACGCCGACGACGGCTACGGCAACGCGCTGTCGACCATGCGGACCGTCCAGGAGTTCGTGAAGACCGGCGTGGCGGGCATCCATCTCGAGGACCAGCGCTTTCCCAAGCGGTGCGGTCACATCGCCGGAAAGACCGTCGTGTCCCGCGAGGAAGCCATCGGCAAGTACAAGGCGGCGCTCGCCGAGCGCGACCGGCTGGACCGGGAGTTCGTGATCATCGCGCGCACCGATGCGTACGGAGCGGTCGGCGGCAGCATGGAGGAGGCCGTCTGGCGGGGCCGCGCCTACGCTGATGCCGGCGTAGACCTCGTCTGGTCCGAGCTCTCGAACTCCGACCGCGGGCCGGCCATCGAGTTCGCCCGGGCGATGAAGCAGACGCACCCCAAGCTGCCGCTGGCCTTCAACTACTCCTCGTCGTTCCGCTGGCACAAGGACCCCAGCCCGCTCACGTTCCGCGAGCTGGGCGAGCTCGGCTACAAGTTCATCTTCATCACGCTGTACGGCGCCCATGCCGCCATGTACTCGGTGTGGAACGCCATGCACGAGCTCACGAAGAACGAGGAGCAGGCCCAGTGGGCGATCGAGCGGACGAAGGTCGGCCACCCGACCGAGAGCCACCACGTCATGGCCAGGGTCGCCCATTTTCAGGAGCTGGAGCGGCGCTACATTCCCGGCACGGACGAGCGGCTCAAGGATTCGGACGGTTTCAGCGAGGCCAAGGCCCACTAGGCCGGGCTTCACTCACGGACGGCGGCCGCGCGCGGCCTGGATGACGCGCCACCCCAGGACCGCGGCAGCCGCCGCGACCACGAGCCCGAGCGCCACGTGCTCTACGTTGCCCACGATGTGGCGCAGCGGCTCCACGTAGTCGCCGAACCCGTAGCCGAGCGCCCAGCCGCCGCCGACCATGATCGGGACGTAGACGGCTGCCCCGAGGACGTTGGCGGCGAGGAAGGGCCACACGCCGAGCCCGAGCGCGCCCGCCAAGGGGCCGGCCATGAAGCGCAGCCCAGGAACGAAGCGCGCGACGAAGATTGCCATCGCGCCCCGCCGCCCGACGAACGCCTGCATCGCCCCGAGCCGCTCGGGGTGGCCGAGGATCCAGTGGGCGTGGCGCTCGAGTGCGCCACGGCCGAAGCGGCGGCCGATCCAGTAGCCTACGTTGTCGCCGACCACCGCGCTCACGAAGCCGACCGCCAGCACGAGATCCAGGCGCAGCTGGCCGCGCCACACGAGGAAACCCGCCACCACCAGTACGATCTCCTCGGGGACCGGCACCCCTGCATTGCCCAGGATCACGAGCACGAAGACGGCGACATAGCCCCAATGAGCGACGGCCGTACCCGGGTCCAGGACGCCCGCCTGTGTGGCGAACCAGCCGGCGAACTCGGTCACGCGGGCACGGGCCTCCGGGGGATGACGCTCACGTGCCCATCCTCTTCGAGGATGGCGTAGCGGACCTCGCTCATCGTCGTGATGCCTTCCTTGCGGAGGGCGGCGCGCAGCTCGGGCATGCTCATGTGCTCGCGGTCGAGATTCGCGTGGAGGACTTGGCCGTGCTTGACGAGGACGGTCGGGACATTCTCGACGATTCTCTCGAGGCGCTTGTGGCGGAAGGTGAGCCACGCCACCACCCAGTTGAGCGCGATGATGACGGAGGCGCCGACAAGCCCGCCGCCCAAGGAGCTGTCGCTGCCGATGGCCGCGTTCTGGAGCACGTTGCTGATGACCAGCAGCACGACCAGGTCGAAGGCCGTGAGCTGCCCCAGCTGGCGCTTGCCCGCCACACGGAAGGCGACCAGCAGGAAGAGGTACACGCCCACCGACCGCACAACCTTCTCGGTGATGGCGATGTCCGGAACCAGGATGTCCATGGGTGTCTCCTTGGTTTGGCGTGCTCGCGCGTCCGTGGCACCGATCAGCTGGAGCCTAGCAACCCGGTGCCGTCCACACAAGGATGGCGGTGCCCCGGCGCCCTTCGGCCGCGACGCTTGACCTTGACGCGGGGCGCGGCTAGGGTAAAGCCTTCGGGAACCTTCCGGTGAACCTCAACTCCCTCAAGAAACTTCTGGTCGGGAGTCCCCTCGCCACGGCGCAGGCCCGCCACGAGCGGCTCTCCAAGACCTCTGCGCTCGCAGTCTTCTCCTCGGATGCGCTCTCTTCCGTCGCGTACGCGACCGAGGAGATCCTGCTCATCCTCGTCCTGGCCGGCACGGTCGCCCTCCACTACTCGATCCCCATCGGCGTCGCCATCGCCGTCTTGATCGCGGTGGTCGTCAGCTCGTACCGGCAGACCATCCTCGCCTACCCGCAGGGCGGCGGCTCCTACATCGTCACCAAGGACAACCTCGGCACGCTTCCGGGGCTCATCTCGGGCGGGGCGCTCCTGATCGACTACGTGCTGACCGTGGCCGTCAGCGTGGCGGCGGGGGTCGCGGCGCTGACGTCCGCCGTGCCGTGGCTCTACCCGTACCGCATCGTCATCGGCGTGGCGTTCGTCGCACTCGTCACGCTCGCCAACCTCAGGGGCATCCGCGAGTCCGGCAAGCTCTTCGCGCTCCCGACCTACCTGTTCATCGCCGGATTCTGCGTCCTGATCGTCTACGGGCTCGTCCGCTGGACCTTCGGCTTGGACGCGCCGGCTCAGGCGGTGCGCCCGGTCATCCCGGGAGCGCAGGAGCTGACGCTCTTCCTGGTCCTCCGCGCCTTCGCTTCGGGCTGCGCGGCGCTCACCGGGGTCGAGGCGGTCTCGGACGGGGTGCCGGCCTTCAAGCCGCCCGAGGCGAAGAACGCGCGCGTCGTGCTGGCGTGGCTCGGCATCATCCTGATTTCGCTCTTCATGGGCATCACGTTCCTCACGCGGCACTACGGCTTGACGCCGCTCCCGGAGGAGACCATCGTCTCCCAGCTGGCGCGCCAGATCTTCGGCGAGGGCCTCTTCTACTACGCGCTGCAGGGCTCGACCATGCTCATCCTGGTGCTGGCGGCCAACACCGCCTTCGCCGACTTTCCGCGGCTGTCCTTCTTCCTCGCCCGGGATGGTTTCCTGCCGCGCCAGTTCGGCACGCGGGGCGACCGGCTCGTGTTCTCCAACGGCATCCTCATCCTGGGCGGCACGGCGGCGCTCCTGCTCGTGCTCTTTGGCGGGAGCACGCACGCGCTGATCCCGCTGTACGCGGTGGGCGTGTTCCTCTCCTTCACGCTCTCGCAGGCGAGCATGGTCCGACGGTGGCTCGTCCGGCGCGAGCCGGGATGGCGGTGGCGCTGGTGGGTCAACGCGGTGGGCGCCGCCACGACGGGGCTCGTGGTGATGGTCATCACCGCCACCAAGTTCACCCACGGCGCCTGGGTGGTCGTGCTGCTGATCCCGCTCCTCGTCATGATGTTCGTGTCCATCCGCCGCCACTATGTAGACGTCGCCGGACAGCTCTCGCTCGAACACCTGTCCGACGAGCCGCCGATGACCAACACGGTGCTCGTGCTGGTGGGCGATCTCCACATGGGCGTGGTGCGGGCGCTCCGCTTCGCACAGTCGCTGTCCTCGAACCCCAGGGCGGTCTACGTCGAGCTTGACCCGGCCCGCACGCTTCGGCTCGAGGAGCGTTGGGCCAAAGGGGGCTGCGGGGTGCCGCTGGTGGTGTTGTCGTCACCCTACCGGTCGGTGCTGGGGCCGCTCTTCGAGTACATGGACCGCATACAGAGCCAGGCGCCGCACGGGGTCATCACCATCGTCATCCCCGAGTTCGTGCCGCTCCACTGGTGGCAGCACGCGCTCCACAACCAGACGGCGCTTCTGGTCAAGGGCGCGCTGCTCTTCCGGCCGGGCATCGCGGTGGTGGACGTTCCCTTCCACCTCAAGGCCTGACCGACCCGGCTGGGGTATGGCTTTCGGGAACGTCCGGTGAACCTCAACTCCCTCAAGAAGCTCCTGGTCGGGAGCCCCTTGGCCACGGCGCAGGCACGCCACGAGCGCCTCGGGAAGGCCACGGGGCTCGCAGTGTTCGCTTCGGACAACCTCTCCTCCGTGGCCTACGCGACGGAGGAGATCCTGCGGGTGCTCGTGCTGGCCGGGGTCGCGGCCCTCACGTACGCCGTGCCCATCGGCGTGGCCATCGGCGTCGTCATCGCCGTCGTCATCAGCTCGTACCGGCAGACGATCGCGTCGTACCCGCAGGGCGCCAGCGACTACCTCGTCACCAAGGACAACCTGGGCGTCTATCCGGGTCTCACGGCGGGCGCCGCCCTGCTCATCGACTACACCCTGACGGTCGCGGTGAGCGTGTCGGCCGGCGTCGCTGCGCTGACGTCGGCGTTGCCCGCGCTCTTCCCGTACCGCGTCCTGTTGGGGGGTCAGCCTGGTCGGGTTGATCGGCCTCGCCAACCTCCGGGGCATCCGCGAGTCCGCCCGCTTCTTCGCGGTCTGGAGCTATCTCTTTATCGGCGCCTACGCGCTCCTGATGCTCTACGGCTTCGGCGCCTACGTGGTCTGGGGGCTCCCCGTGTTGCCGCCGCCGCCGCCCGTCCGCGAAGCCACAGAGACGCTGGGTGTCTTTTTGATCCTGCGGGCGTTCGCCTCCGGCGCCGTAGCCCTGACCGGGATCGAGGCGGTCTCGGACGGGGTGACGGCGTTCAAGCCGCCGGAGGTGAAAAACGCGCAGACCGTGCTGGTCGCGCTGGGCCTGATCATGATCGCGCTGTTCGTGGGCATCACGCTGCTGGCCTCGATCCACGGCATCGTCCCGCACGATGAGGAGACCGTCGTGTCGCAGCTGACACGGCGGATCTTCGGGAGCGGGCTCCTCTACTACTTCGTTCAGGCCATCTCGGTGATCATCCTGGCGTTGGCCGCCAACACCGCCTTCGCGGACTTTCCGCGGCTGGCGTTTTTCATGGCCCGCGATGGCTACCTGCGCAGGCAGTTCGCGAGCCGGGGCGACCGGCTGGTGTTCTCAAACGGAGTCATCATGCTCGGCGTGGCCTCCGCGACACTCATCGCGGTGTTCGACGGGAGTACCCACGCGCTGATCCCGTTGTATGCCGTAGGGGTCTTCACCTCGTTCACCTTGTCCCAGTCCAGCATGGTGCGGCGCTGGATCAGCCGGCGCCCGGCAGGATGGCGGTGGTGCGTCGCGGTCAGCGGGCTCGGGGCGGCCACCACGGGGCTCGTGATGCTGATCGTCGGCGTCACGAAGTTCGTGGGCGGAGCCTGGATCGTGATGATCCTGGGCGGGCTCCTGATCGCCCATTTCGTGAGCATCAATCGGCACTACGGTCAGGTCGCGGCGCAGCTGTCGTTGGACGGCTTCGAAGGCCACCCGCCCATGGGGCACACCGTGCTGGTCCTGGTGGGCGACCTCCACAAGGGCGTGCTCCACGCGCTCCAGTACGCGCGAATGCTCTCGCCGTCGGTCAAGGGCGTCTACGTCGAGCTCGACCCGGACAAGACGCGGCGCCTCGAGGAGAAATGGATCAAGTGGGGCATGGGCGCGTCCCTCGTCGTGCTGTCCTCACCCTACCGGTCACTGCTCCATCCGTTCCTGGAATACCTCGACCACCTGCTGGCGATCGGCGACAATCACATGGTCACGACCGTCGTCCCCGAATTCGTGCCGGCCAAGTGGTGGCAGCACCTGCTCCACAACCAGACGGCGCTCCTGATCAAGGGGGCGCTGCTCTTCCGCAAGAACGTCGTCGTCACGAACGTCCCGTATCACCTGCGCTGACGAGGGCGATAGCCGTGGCCCCGGTCGCCGCCCTTCGGCTAGGCGCCGGTGAAGCGGGGCGGGCGCTTGGCCGCCAGGGCCTCCACGCCCTCGGCGAAGTCCCGCGTGGCGAAACAGGCGGTCTGCTGCTCGAGCGTCGCCTCGAGCTCGGCAAGGAACGTCGAGTCGAGCCCGCGGTTGAGCGCGGTCTTGGCCGCCGCGAGCGCGCGCGCGGGACCGCGCGCCAGCCGCCGCGCGAGCTCGAAGGCCGCGCGCGGAAGGTCGGGCGGGATGACGACCTTGTTCACGAGGCCGATGCGCAGGGCCTCCGCGGCGTCGATGATCTCGCCGGTCATCACGAGCTCCGTCGCCTTCGCCAGGCCCACGATCCGCGGCAGGAGGAACATCCCGCCGAGCGCCGGCACGCAGCCGAGGTTGATCCAGACCTCGCCGAAACGCGCGAGCGAAGAGGCGATCCGGAAATCGCAGGCGACCGTGATCTCGCACCCGGCGCCCACGGCCGCGCTGTTGACGGCGGCGACCACGGGCTTGTCCATAGAGCGTATGGCCCGCGGCACGCGCTGGAAGGTGCCGTAGACCACCTCGCGGATGCGGGCCGGCGGCATGGCCGGCAGCTCCTGGAGGAACGCCAGGTCACCGCCCGCCGAGAAGGCGTTGCCCGCGCCCGTGATCACCACTGCGCGCTCACCGGACCTGGCGGCGCCTGGGGGGATCCGCGGCGGCCTCCTCGAGGCGGTCGGCCAGCGCCGCCATGGCTGGGACCGTCAGGGCATTGAGGGCATCGGGCCGGTTGAGCGTGAGCGTCCGGACCCCTTCCGACTGCTCGACGAGCACAAGGTCTGTCATGGCGTCCTCCTGGAACGTGGGAGAGGTGCCGAAAACCTACGCCGGCCGGGATACCGTGGCAACGCCCGCATCGCGATTCTTTCACCGCCCCAGTCTTCCGGCCTGGGGTAGGATGGCGGCCGAGCGCAGCCGGAGAAGGACTCGATCGCGGAGGGAGGGCCTACGACCCATTCGCTCCTGACCCAGATTGCAGGGGACACCGTCCTTCGGGAAGCGACCGAGGACGACCACCCCTCCTTGCTTGCCCTCGAGGGTACGGCGCCCCACGCGGGGGCGTCCCTCATCCAGGCCCGCGCTCACTTCTTCGCCCGTACCGACGCCTACCCCGTTTCCCAGGTGCTGGTGGCAGAGCGCGAGGGCGCCGTCATCGGAGTCGAGTGCCTGGCGCTGACGGAGGTGCGGGTCGGCGGGGTCAGATGCAGGACGGGCTACTCCTTTAATACGCGCGTCCAGCCGGGCCTCCAGCGTCGGGGGCTGGGGCCGGCCCTGCTCGAGGCCGCCGAGCAGTGGGCCCAGGCCCAGGGCGCCGGCTACCTCACGGGGCTCATCAAGACATCCAATGTCCCGTCGATGAAGATGGTGACCGCGCTCGGGTGGGAGACGGTAGCCCGCTTCGACTACCTGGTGCTGGAGCTCGCGCGCTTCGACGGCATGGCCGAGCCCCGGGCCGTCCAGTTCGATCTCTACCGCGACCCGCACCTGATGCGGTTGAGACTCGCCGCCGTCCAGTCCAACCACTTCGCGCCGCTCTTCCTCGAGCGGGAGCTCTTCTCGCCCGCGCCCGAGGGCGCCTACGCGGGCAGCTGGACGGCGATCAGCCGCCGCGGCACCGCCTGGCTGTCCGTGTGGGACGACCGCGCGGCGCGCGGGCTCGACCCGTTCGCCTTCCGCGCGGTCAAGGCCTTCGACCTGATGCTCGAAGGACCCGAGGCACTCGGCGCCTTCGCGAGTCTGGTCGGGGTCCTGCGCGCGCGGGGCGTCCGCCAGCTCCTCGTGCCGCTGCCCGCCGAGTCCGCCGCCTGCGCCATGCTCCGCCCCTTCGCAGCCGATCTGGTGGACTTCAACTTCGTGGTCAAGCGGCTGGGGAACAGTCCGCCCGTCCCTCCCGGTCCGCTCTATTTCGACATCCGCCACTGATCCTGGACGGCGTGTCCACCCGGGACGGCTCTGGTAGACTGAGAGCCCGCCATGAAGACCGAGATTCGGGTTGAAGGCTTCCTTGACGTCCCGCGCACGCTCCAGCGCTTCCACCTCTGGGGCGAGGATCCCGCCAACCGGCTGTCGCCGGGCGTGTTCCGTCGCGCCGTGAAGGTGGGCCGTCGCTGGTGCGGCTACGAGGTGCGTTGGACGGGCAGCGTCGAGGGCGCGCGGCTCCTCGTGTCCACGCCGGGGGAGCGCAGCGCGCGCGTGCTCGAGGCGGCCGCGGACGAGGTCGCGCGCATCTGCGGCCTCGGTCTCGACGTCGAAGGGTTCTACCGCGTCGCGGAGCAAGACCCCGTGCTGGGCTTTCTCGTGCCGCGCCTCCGGGGATTGAGACCCACCCTCGCCCCGCAGCCTTTCGAGATGCTGGTCGGCACGGTGTGCGCCCAGCAGGTCAACCTGTCATTCGCCTTCGCGGTCAAGGCCCGGCTCGTGCGCCGCTTCGGCACGGCGGTCGAGGTGGGCGGGCACACCGTCTACGGATTTCCCGAGGCGGAGCGGCTGGCGCGGGCGAGGGTGAGCGAGCTGCGCCGGATGCAGCTCACGACGCGCAAGTCGGAGTACATCGTGGGCCTCGGGCGCCAGGTGGCCTCGGGCGCTCTCGATCTCACCGCCCTCGGCGGACGCTCCAACGAAGAAGTTGTCGAGGAGCTCACCGCCGTGCGCGGCTTCGGCCGGTGGACGGCCGACTGGTTCCTCGCGCGCCACCTCGGCCGAGGCGACGTCTGCGCCGCGGGCGATCTCGCGGTTCGCCGCGCGTTCGAGCACTTCTACAACCGGGGGCGGCCCCTCGACGAGGCGGCCGTCAGGCGGCGCGCTGCCGCGTGGGGGCCGTACCAGAACATGGCCGTGCACTACCTCCTGGCGGGGCGGCAGCTGGGCGCGGCGGCGGCCTGACAGTATGGCGATCAAGATCAACCTGCCCATTCTGGGTCAGCCCAGTCCCGATGAGCCCACGGACGTGCATCTGGTGGGCCGGTACGCGGTCGGCGTGACGTGGGCGGACAAACACTCGAGCATCTATCCGTTCGAGAAGCTGCGGCTGGACGATCCGGCCCGGAAGGGCGAGGCCGAAACGGCGCTGTCCCCCGCCATGAGCTGGCCGCGGGACATCAAGAAGCTGCCCGAAGGGCTTCGCGTGACGTGGTCCGACGGCCACGAGAGCCTCTACCCGTTTCCCGTCCTGCGCGCGTTGTGCAAGTGCGCCGGCTGCACCGGCGGCCACTGATGACCGAGCACGCGGAGCTGCGGCGTCGGCTGGTGCTGGCGGGCGTCATGGGATCGGTCTTCCTCGCGGCCATGGAGTCCACGGTCGTGGCCACGGCCATGCCCACGGTCATCGCGACCCTGGGCGGCATCCAGATCTATTCCTGGGTATTCTCGGGCTTCCTCCTGGCTTCGACGGTGACCATGCCGCTCTGGGGCCGGCTCGCCGACCAGCTCGGACGCCGCCGCGTCTACCTCACGGGCCTGAGCCTCTTCCTCATCGGCTCGGCGCTGTCCGGCCTGTCCCAGAGCATGACCCAGCTCATCGTCTTCCGCGCCATCCAGGGGCTCGGCGCGGGGTCCCTCATCACGATCGGCATGACCATCATCGCCGACCTCTACGGGCTCGAGCGCCGCGCCAAGATGCAGGGGTACTTCTCGGGTGTCTGGGGCGTGGCCTCGCTGGTGGGCCCGCTCATCGGCGGATTCCTGACCGACGCGGTCTCGTGGCGCGCGGTCTTCTACATCAACCTGCCATTCGGATTCCTCGCGATGGCCGCCATCAGGTGGGGGCTGGCCGGCGAGCGGACTGCGCGGCGCACGGCGGCCTTCGACTATGCCGGCACGGCGGTCTTCGCGGCGGCGATCTCGGCGCTCCTGATCGGACTTGTCGAGGCCGGGCGCGGCGCCTCGTGGTGGAGACCCGAGGTGCTGGCGCTGCTCGGGCTCTCGGCCCTGCTGTTGGTCTTATTCGTGATGATCGAACGGCAGGCCGTCGAGCCCGTGGTGCCGCTCGGGCTCTTCGCGAACCCGATGGTCCGGGCGGCGGCGGCGACGGGCTTCCTGTCGGGCATGGCCATGTTCGGCGCCATCACCTTCGTGCCGCTCTTTCTCCAGGCCGTGACCGGCAGCAGCGCGACGCAGGCGGGGTTCGTGCTCATGCCGTTCGTGATCGGTTGGGTCGCCTGCTCCATCCTGGGCGCGCGTCTCGTGCTGCGCGTCGGCTATCGCTCGGTGGTGGTGGCGGGCATGCTCTTCCTGACGCTGGCCTTTGTCCTGCTGGCGGGCTGGAACGAGTCGCTGACGCGGGGCGCCGCGGTGCGCGACATGATCCTGGCCGGGGTGGGCATGGGGCTCGTCTTCGTGCCGATGCTGATCGCGGTCCAGAGTGCCGTCCCGCGCTCGCTGCTCGGCTCCGCGACGTCGGTCACGGGCTTCTTCCGCACCATCGGCGGCGCCGTCGGCGTGGCGGTGATGGGCTCGGTCATGGCCCAGCGTCTCCACCAGGAGCTCTCCGCGCTGCTCGCGGCGGCGCCGGCGGGTTTACAAGATAGGCTGCGCGAGGTCGTCGCCCACCCCGACCTGATCGTCAACCCGGTGACGCGCGCGGGCCTGGGCGCCGACGTCCTCGGCCAGATGCGGCCCGCGATGGCGCACGCCGTGGGCAGCGTCTTCGTGGTGGGGCTCGTCGTCGCGGTGGCGGCGCTTGCCTCGGCTTTCCTCGTGCCGGCGGGACAGGCGCGTGACCTGGCCGTCGCGCAGGAGCCCGCGGCGCCCTCGGGGTCCTGACGTGGCAGGCGACGCGCCGCTCCTCGACCGGCTTGCAGGGCTGCCTCCCGTCCCCGTGGCCGAGCTCCTCGACCTCCTCGAGCAATTGCCCGAGCTCGGACGGGACCCGATGCTGGCCGGGCTCGCCGGCGTGGACGACGAGGGCGAGCCCGCCGTCCATCCGCTGCTGGCGGTTGTGGTCGAGCACCTCAAGCAGAAGCCCGACGCGACCTGCTACGCGGCGCTGCTCGAGGCGCTGACGGGCATGTGGAACGCCGCGGTGCGCGGCGCCGTGGTCGCCCGGCTGCGGGCGGCAGGGCTGCCGGCGGACGACCTGCTGCTCCGCCTCGAGCAGCTGTCGCCCACGCTCGGCTTGAAGGCCGGGAGCCGCGAGTGGGCGAGAGCGTGGATGGCCGATCCCACGGCGCAGGACGCGGCCCTGGTCCAGCAGTGCATGGTGCGGCTGCTGCTGGCCCTGCGCGGGCTGGCCGAGGCCCGCGCCCGGATGCTCACCGACGTACCGCCCAAGGAGGGCGCATGATCCACCTCCACGAGAAGAACCAGGAGCGCAAACGGCTCAACGGCCTCATCGCCAAGAGCCCGATGAAGGTGCCCGCGGTCGTGGGCGAGGTCGGCAGGCGGGTGTTCGCCGACGGGGCCCTCAGCAAGAAGCACAAGGAGCTGACGGCGCTCAGCGTCGCGGTCGTCCAGAACTGTTTCGACTGAATCGAGCACCGCGTGGAGGAGGTCCTCCACCTGGGCGCGACGGACGCGGAGATCGCAGAGACGCTCGACATCGGCGCCATCATGGGCGGCACGATCAGCATGAAGTCCGTTCGCCACGCTTTCGCCGTCATGGACGAAGTCAAGAAAGGATCCGCACAATGAGCGCCATTCCCGAGGCATACAGCGACCTGCTCACGACGAAGAAGGCCTTCGCAAACCTGGCGACGCTCAACGCCGACGGCACGCCTCAGGTGACGCCCGTGTGGTTCGACTGGGACGGCAGCCGTCTCCGCATCAACACCGCCAAGGGGCGCCTGAAGGACAAGAACCTCCGCCGCACTCCGGCGGTGGCGCTGTCCATCATGGATCCCGACAACCCCTACCGGTACGTGCAGGTCAGGGGCCGCGTCGCCGCCGTCACCGAGTCGGGCGCCGACGCCCATATCGACGCGCTCTCGAAGAAGTACCTGGGCCAGGACCGCTACCCGTACCGCAAGCCGGGCGAGGTGCGCGTGATCTTCACGATCGCGCCGGACCGCGTCCAGACCATGGGGTAGGGGAAGAGAGATAGGGGGAGGCCCGCCGTGATCGCGCTCGACGCCGTCTCCAAGGGGTACGGCGGCCAGCCCCTGCTCCGCGAGGTCTCCTGGCGCATCGGCCGGGGCGAGCGCATCGGCCTCTGCGGGCCCAACGGCACGGGCAAGACCACGCTGTGCCGGATCCTGGCGGGCGTCGAGGATGCGGACGCCGGGCGAGTGCACCGTGACACCGACGTGACCGTCGGCTATCTCCCCCAGGAAGTCGGCGCGACCGAGGCCGGCACCGTGCTGGCCGAGGCGCTGTCCGGCTTCGACCAGGTCTGGCGCCTCGAGGCGGAGCTCGAGCGCCTGGCTGCGCTCATGGCCGCGGCGGACGCGGGCCCGGAGCTGACGGAGCGCTACGGCGAGGTGCAGCACCGCTTCGAGGCCCTCGGCGGCTACCGCCTCGAGGCCGAGGCGAAGATCATCCTGGGCGGGCTCGGCTTCGCTTCCGCCGACGTCCACCGGCCCCTCGGCGAGTTCTCGGGCGGCTGGCGGATGCGCGCGGCGCTGGCCCGGCTCCTCCTGCTTCGTCCGGATCTCCTCCTGCTCGACGAGCCCACGAACCACCTCGACCTCGAGTCGCTCGCCTGGCTCGAGAGCTTTCTCTCCTCCTACGACGGCAGCGTGGTCGTGGTCTCGCATGACCGCTACTTCCTGAACCGCATGGTCACCTCCATCGCCGAGATGGCCGACGGCGTGGTCACGCTCTACATGGGCGACTACGACCACTACCTGGTCGAGCGCGAGGCCAGGCACGCGCTGCTGGAGGCGCGGCAGCGCAACCAGGCCAAGCGCGTGGCGGAGATCGAGCGCTTCATCGACCGCTTCCGTTTCCAGGCGACCAAGGCGCGGCAGGTGCAGAGCCGCGTCAAGATGCTCGACAAGATCGAGCGGATCGAGGTCGGCGGGGACTCGCGGCGCATCCATTTCGCCTTTCCCCAACCGCCGCGCACCGGCCGCACCGTCGCCCGGCTGACCGGCGTCCACAAGGCCTACGGCGACAACGTCGTGTACGCCGGGATGGAATTCGCGGTGGAGCGCGGGCAACGGGTCGCCCTCGTGGGCGTCAATGGCGCGGGCAAGTCCACGCTGCTCAAGATGCTGGCGGGCGTGCTGCCGTTCGACCGC
Source organism: Candidatus Rokuibacteriota bacterium (assembly GCA_030647435.1). Classification (NCBI taxonomy): domain Bacteria; phylum Candidatus Rokuibacteriota; species Candidatus Rokuibacteriota bacterium. The sequence goes on along the minus strand of JAUSJX010000029.1, from coordinate 18,601 downwards.
GGCGAGCGGGCGCTCGGGGCGAACGTCGCGGTGCACTACTACGCCCAGCACCAGCTGGACGCCCTCGACCCCGCGCGGACCGTGCTCGAAGAGCTGGAGCAGGCGGATTCGGCTTCGACGCTTCAGCGTCTCAGGACCATCCTGGGCTCCTTCCTCTTCAGCGGCGACCAGGTGGACAAGCGCATCTCCGTCCTCTCGGGCGGGGAGAAGGCGCGGGTGGCGCTGGCCAAGATGCTGGTGCGGCCGGCGGCGCTCCTGTGCATGGACGAGCCGACCAACCATCTCGACCTGGCCTCGAAGGAGGTGCTGGAGGGGGCGCTCGCGGCCTTCACCGGGACCATCGTCTTCATCTCGCACGACCGCTACTTCATCAACCGCATCGCCACGCAGGTGGTCGAGGTGGACCGGGGACGCCTGACCACGCACCTGGGCAACTACGACGACTACCTCGCGCGCAAGGCCCAACCCGAGGCAGCGCCCGCCGTGACACCCCGCGTGCCTGCCGGTGGAGCGGCTGCGGGGCCCGTGTCGAAGCCTCCGCAGAAGAAAGTCCAGGCGCCGCGCAAGGCGCTCGACCGCGAGATCAAGGCCATCAAGGCGCGGCTCCAGGCCGTCGAGACGCAGATCTCGACCATGGAGCGGCGGCTCGAGGAGATCTCGCTCTCGCTGGCCGACCCCGATCTCTACCGCGACGGCGAGCGGGCCCGGCAGATCGCCCAGGCTCGCAAGGACGCGGAAGGGCAGGTCGTCTGGCTGATGAAGGAGTGGGAGGAGCTGTCGCTGCAGCTCGCGGCCGCCACGGGCGGAGCATGACCGCGACGGAGCGGTTCGTGCCCGAGGGCGACGCGGCGGGCATCCGCCGCGAGAAGGTGCGGGCGCGCGAGCTTCGCCAGAGCGGGTGGTGGAAGCGACGGATCGCGGACGGCCGCTGCCACTACTGCGGGCGCGAGGTCGGCGCCCGCAGCCTCACCCTCGACCACGTGGTGCCCCTGATCCGCGGGGGCAAGTCCGTCCGGGCCAATGTCGTGCCGGCCTGTAAGGACTGCAACTCGGCAAAGCAGTCCCTTTTGCCGTGGGAGTGGAACGTCTACCTGGATCGCCTCGCACGACCTGACGCCGAATAGATACGTCTCTCCTGTCTCGAATTGTGGGCATTGTCAGCCCGCGCTTTCCGGGATGGAATCGGCTCCAGCAGTGCACCCATTCCAAAGGAGGCGCGTATGAAGATGCTCAGGTGGATCGCGGTGGTGACGGCCTGCGTGTGGTGCGCGGGAGCGGCGCTCGCGTCGGAGGACAAGCACGCCAAGGGCGAGGCCAAGGAAGCCTCCCAGGCGGAGCACAAGGTCAACATCAACGAGGCCGGTCAGGCCGAGCTCATGAAGCTCGAAGGAGTCGGCGCGGGCACGGCCAAGAAGATCATGGCCTGGCGCGAGGCGCACGGACCCTTCAAGCGGCTGCACGACCTGGAGAAGGTGCCGGGTGTGGGCCGCGAGGTGCTCGAGAAGAACCACGGCCGCATCGCGGTGAAGTGAAAAAAACTCTTTTGCACCGGAAGCGAGTTAGGTAGGATGGATCAAATCGGTCGGAGCGCACACAGGCTTCCTTGATCGTCCCCCGTGGCAATCACGCCGTGGGCGATGTGACCGAGCCTCGGGCCGGGAGTCGGCGTCCGGTGCGAGGTAGTGGTCCTGGGCCCCGATTTGGGCCGCGCCGAGAAAGGGAGGTGATCCAGCCGATGTGTACCCCTGCGGTGATCTGTGAGGTGGTCGCCTCCTAAGGCCCGGATGTAGGCAGTTGCAGGTGGGCCTGGAGGACCCAGGAACCACCGGCCCCGACGGTCCCGCTATTCACCAGCGGGGCGGCACGGATGGATCGATGCCGCAGACGCCGTCGGGGCTTTTCTTTGCCCCGACGCGGGAGCGGGAAAGTAAAACGGCCCGCCGGAGGGCCCGGCGGGCCGTCGAGTGTTCAGCGTGGGAAGCTAGACCTTTCGGACGTTGGAGGCCTGCAGCCCCTTCGGGCCCTTAGTGACTTCAAACTCGACCTTGTCGCCCTCGGCCAGGCTCTTGAAGCCCTGGGCCTGAATGGCGCTGTAGTGGACGAAGACATCCTCACCGCCCTCAACCTGGATGAAGCCGTATCCCTTCGCATCGTTGAACCACTTGACCGTGCCTTGTGCCATACGTCTGGTTCCTCTCTCGTTGGGACGACGATGAAGCCGCCCCTGTGATCCCCGCACCACCATGGCCGGGGCTCCCCCAGAATCGGGGGGAACAAAAAAACGCCGTCGAGGACGCGAGTCCTCGCGGCGTTTACATCCCTAGGAGACGAACTGTTCGTTCACGTACGGATCAAGTGCGTCACGGACTGTTCCAGACGGGCAGAAACTAGCAGAGGGGGTAGACCCTGTCAAGACCGTTTTGCGCGCAGGCCTCGGGAGGCCGGCTGGGGTTGGGGCAGGCCGGGCCCCGGGGTTTCCGGGGCCCGGCCTTTGGGGCCGTCCTTAGGCCTTGCGGACGTTGGCGGCCTGGAGGCCCTTGGGGCCCCGGCTCACCTCGAACTCGACCTTGTCGCCCTCGGTCAGGCTCTTGAAACCGGAAGCCTGAATGGCGCTGAAGTGCACGAACACGTCCTCGCCGTCCTCCTGGGAGATGAAACCGAACCCCTTCGCATCGTTGAACCACTTCACGCTGCCCTGAGCCATCTGTATCTACCTCTTTCTTTAAGGCTTGCGCCTCAGTGATACCCCGCCACCATGGCGGGGGCGCCCTCCGGGATCGGAGGGCAAACAAAAACGCCGCGGGACTTGAGGTCCTCGCGGCGTTGGTTTCGAATCTAGCGACTGCATAATCGCTACGTATCCGACTACCGGGTGAACCTACAACCTGCACGGAGGATAGCCCATCGCCCCGCGCGTGTCAAGGAATCTTTCGGACCGGCACGGTGATCGGGGCGGAACCGTTCTTGGTCCCGAGCCAGCCCGCGACCGCCATGGAGAAGCGTCCGGCCGTGCCGCCGGCCACCACCACGTGGATCTCGTCGGCCGAGGGGAACTTGGGTATGAGCTCCTCCGGGCCCGGCTCGCGAGCCTTGCTGAAGCGCAAGTTGGTGCCCTCGCCGTTCTCCGCGTCCGGCAGCAGCGTACGGTAGGGCACGCGCACGGTCTCGAAGAGGTGCCGCTTGAGATCCGCCTTGCTCCACCCGCCGTCGCCGAAGGTGCGGGCGTGCTCGGGGCCGACGACCAGCATGGTGTGGGAGTAGAGAGGAAAGTGCTTGATGTTCCACAGCCCGCACATGGACCAGCCGAGTGAACCGGCGAGGCTCCGGGGCGTGCGGCTCGCATGGTCCGAGATGCCGTGCGGTGCCTCGCCGGCGAACACGGTCACCGTGCTCTCCTCCGGCCCGAATCCCCGCTCGACGTGGTACGGCGGCCAGGGGCTCGCCTCCTCGTATTCTCCGATGCAGTACGTGTAGCGCCCCGGGTGGCCGAAGGTCGACATCGAGGTTTCGCCCGGCTTGGCGCCGCCCACGTTGATCATGACGAGGCGCAGCGCGCGGCCGATGGTGGCGTTGGCGCGGTAGCCCGGTCCGAACACGCCGAAGGAGCAGTTGAGCCCGACGCGCTCGCGGATCGGCCCATTCACCACGATGAGCGGCGCCGAGAAGTGTGTGGACGTGGACATGCCGTGCAGGTTGAAGGCGGGGTCGCACGCGGCCTCGACCGCCGCCAGCACCACCGGCAGGTACTCGGGGCGGCAGCCTGCCATCACAGCGTTCACGGCGACCTTTTCCACCGTCGCGCGGCCGTAGTTGGGCGCGACCTCGGCCACGAGTTCCGCCCGATCGAGCGCCGTCCCCGCGAGCATCCGCTCTACGCGCTCGCGCGTGGGCGGCACGACGGGCAGGCCGTCCGTCACGCCCTTGTCGAACCAGACCTCGAGATCGTCGATGCTCATGCCCGTGAGGATCGCGTCATGCTGACACATTTTCCGTGCGCCTGCCGCGGCAGACGACCGGGCCCGCGCTGTCCGCCCGGCCCTGCGGGGGCTATCGGACTCAAATAGGTGAAAAGATTGCGGCTTGACGTGCCGGGCCCGAAGTGGCCCAGCGCCGGACCCATCCGTGCACGCCATCCTCCCGGAAAGACTGAAGGAACCTTGTGGGCGCTCACCCGGAGGTGTTAGACTCGCCAAACTGTCGGGTTTCGATCGAGCCTGTTGCTACTAGATGGGAGCGCACCGCCATGCTGCTGAGTTTCCTCGCCGGTCTCTTCTCCAACGACCTCGCCATCGACCTGGGCACGGCGAACACCCTCGTGTATGTCCGCGGCGAGGGCATCGTCATGAACGAGCCCTCGATCGTCGCCATCCACCAGGCGGATCACTCGGTGCTCGCGGTGGGGCACGAGGCCAAGGCGATGATGGGGCGCACGCCCGGCAACATCCTGGCCATCCGCCCGCTCAAGGACGGTGTCATCGCCGACTTCGACGTGACGGAGAAGATGCTCCACTATTTCATCAGCAAGGTGCACCGGCGGCGCACGCTCGTGCACCCGCGCATCGTCATCGGCGTGCCGTCGGGCATCACGCAGGTCGAGAAGCGCGCGGTCCGGGATTCGGCGATGCAGGCGGGGGCGCGCGAGGTCTACCTGATCGAGGAGCCGATGGCCGCGGCGATCGGCGCGGGGCTGCCGATCCAGGAGCCCGGCGGCAACATGATCGTGGACATGGGCGGCGGCACGACAGAAGTCGCCGTCATCTCGCTGTCCGGCATCGTGATTTCGAAATCCGTGCGTATCGCCGGAGACGAGATGGACGAAGCGATCGTGCAGTACATCAGGAAGCACTACAACCTCCTCGTCGGCGAGCGCCGCGCGGAGGAGATCAAGATCAAGCTGGGGTCGGCCTACCCGATGGCGGGCGAGCGCGTCACCATGGAGGTCAAGGGCCGCGACCTTATCGACGGCATCCCGAAGACCATCGTCGTCACCGACGAGGAAATTCGCGAGGCGCTCCGGGAGCCCGTCATGTCGATCGTGGACACGGTGCGCACCTGCCTCGAGCGGACGCCGCCCGAGCTCGCCGCCGACATCGTGGACAAAGGCATCGTGCTCACGGGGGGAGGGGCGCTCCTGCGCGGCCTCGACCTCCTGCTGCGACAGGAAACGGACCTGCCGATCACCGTCGCCGACGACCCGCTATCGTGCGTCGCGCTCGGCACCGGCAAGGTCCTCGACGAGTTGGAGCTCCTCAAGAAGGTCGCGATCCCCGCCTAGCCCGCTCGCCGCGTGCGGCTGGTCGGGAGATCGTTGACGCAGGTGGTGTCGGTGAGATTTCGCAGATACGCGCTGCTCCTCGCGGTGCTGCTGACGTCCCTGTTCCTGCTGACGGTCCAGACGCGGGGCGGGGGACCGACGCGGGCCGCCGACCTCGTCGCGCTGGCGATTACCCCGGTCCAGAGCCTGCTCGCCAACGCCCACCGCGGCGCCCTCAGCGCCTGGCTCACCTTCACGGATTGGAAGACCGTGCGAAGCGAGAATATGGCCCTGCGCGCCGACAACGAGCGCTTGCGCGTCCAGTCGCTGCAGGTTCGCGAAACCGACCAGGAGAACCACCGGCTGCGCCGGCTGCTCGCGCTGCGCGATCGGATGCCGCTGGCAACCCTGACCGGCGAGATCATCGGCCGCGAGGCCGGCGGCTGGGCGCGGTCGCTGACGGTCAACCGCGGCCGCGCCGACGGTGTTGCGCAGCAGATGCCGGTCATCGTCTCCGAGGGCCTGGTCGGTCGGGTGGCCCAGGTGAGATCCGGCGCCTCGATCGTCCAGCTTCTCAACGATCCGACCTCGACCGTCGGCGCCGTCGTCCAGCGCACCCGCACGCCCGGCCTCGTCGAGGGTGAGCCGGGCGGCGGTGTCCGCTTCAAGTTCATGGCGCGCGACGGCGCCGGGGTCGCCCCGGGCGATCTCATCGTCACCTCGGGCCTGGGCACGCTCTTCCCGAAGGGGATCCCGGTCGGGCGCGTGACCGCGATTGAGGACAAGGGCTCGGCGCTCTTCCACTTCGCGGTGCTGGCGCCGGCGGTGGACGCAGCAAGGGTCGAGGAAGTGCTGCTGCTCACGGGCCAGCCGGCGCAGGACGTCGCCGGCCTCTTCACCCCGGACGGCTGAGGGATGCGCCTCTCCCTCCTGCTGATGGCTTTCGGCGGCAGCCTCGCCCAGTCGAGCGTCGTGCCGTCGTGGAGCGTGGGTGGTGTCACCCCGGACCTGCCGTTCATCCTGACCGCGCTCATCGCGCTTCGCCGCGGGCCCGAGGCGGGCTGCCTCGTCGGGTTCGCGGCCGGGCTCCTCCAGGACGCGACGGGCGGCGGTCTCCTGGGCGTGCAGGCGCTCTCCCGCGCGCTGGCGGGTTTCGCGATGGGCCTCTTGCCCGGAAGGCTCTGGGTCGGCCACCCGCTGGTGCAGATCCCCGGCCTCGTGCTCCTGACCGTCGCCGAAGGACTCGTGCGGTTCGGACTGCTGCAGCTCTTCCACTTCCCGGCCTCGATCGGCGAGCTCCTCGTCCGCGTGATCCTGCCGCAGGCCCTCTACAACGGTTTCCTCGGCGCGGCCTGCGTGCTCGCTGTCGAGCTGGCGCACATGCTGCGCGGCAGGCACACGTGGATCTAACCGGCGAGTCCACGGCGCGTCGGGAGGCGTGGCGGCGTCGCGTCCTCTCGCTGTCCGCCGCGGTCGCCGTCGCCTTCGTCGGGCTGCTGGGCCAGCTCTGGTACCTCCAGGTGCTCGAGGGCGGCAAGCTCCAGGAGCTGTCTGAGAGGAACCGCATCCGGGTCCGTCCCGTCGCGGCCCCGCGCGGCATCCTCTTTGACCGGAACGGTCTGGCCCTCGTCGACAACCGTCCCGCCTTCACCCTGTCGCTCATCCCGCGGGAGATGGATGACCGCGACACGGTCCTGGCGAGGCTGTCGGTGCTGCTCAAGTTTCCCATGCGCGAGCTCGAGGAGGCGCTCGATCGCGTCCCGCCCGACTCCTTCCGCCCCGTGCGCGTGCGGCGCGGGCTCACCCTCGAGGAAGTCACCAAGGTCGAGGAGCGCAAGCTCGAGCTGCCCGGTGTCGTTGTCGAGGTCGAGCCCCAGCGCGTCTACCCCACGAGCACGTTCGCCGCGCACCTCCTCGGCTACGTCAGGGAGGTGAGCGACGAGCAGATGAAGCAGGGGCGCTACCGCCGCGGCGACATGATCGGCCAGAGCGGGCTCGAGCGCCTGCTCGATGAGTACCTCCGCGGCCGCGACGGCGGCGAGCGCATCGAGGTGGATGCCCTCGGCCGCCCCGTGCAGGTCATGCGGCGGGAGGAGCCCGACCCGGGCGCCCAGGTCATCACCACGGTGGACCGGCGGATCCAGGAGGCGGCGGAGCGGGCCATGGCGGGGCGCTCGGGCGCCGTGGTCGTCATGGATCCGCGCAACGGCGATGTCCTCGCCATGACATCGAGCCCCGCGTTCGCGCTCGACCGCCTCACTGGGAACGTCGAGAAGGAAGACTGGCTCAAGGTCGTCCGCGACCCGCTGACGCCGCTCATGAACCGCGCGCTCCAGGGCCAGTACGCGCCCGGCTCACTCTTCAAGGTCATCGTTGCGGCGACGGGGCTGCAGGAGGGCTCGCTGACGCCCATGGACCGGATCTACTGCAACGGCGAGTTCCACCTGGGGCGGTGGACCTTCAAGGACTGGAAGCCAGGCGGCCACGGGTGGGTGGACACGCGCTCGGCGCTCGTCCGCTCCTGCAACATCTTCTTCTACCAGGCGGGGCTCAAGGTCGGGCCCGAGGCCATCGCCCGCTACGCCCGGGCCTTCGGGCTCGGATCAAACACGGGCGTGGACCTGGGCGGCGAGAAGCCCGGGCTGGTCCCGTTCCTCGACGGCCGGCGACGCGGCGACGGCCGCGGCTGGCAGTCGGGCGACACCGTCAACATGTCCATCGGCCAGGGGCAGCTGCTCGTGACGCCGATGCAGGTGGCGCGCATGATGTCCGCCGTAGCCAATGGCGGCGTCCTCTGGCGGCCTCGCCTCGTCCAGCGCGTGGAGCGCGTGGACGGCACGCTCGCCTACTCGTCCTCCAGCAAGATGACCGGGCGCGTGGACCTCTCGCCGGTGGTGTGGGCGTTTCTGCGCGACGCGCTGTCCGGCGTGGTCAACGAAGGCGGCACGGGAGCCGCCGCGCGCATCCCCGGTGTGGAGGTCGCGGGCAAGACCGGCACGGCACAGAGCGTGGCCAAGAGCGACAGCTCCAAGGGGCAAGACCACGCCTGGTTCGCCTCCTTTGCGCCCGCGCACGACCCCGAAGTCGTCGTGGTCGTCCTGGTCGAGCGCGGCGGCAAAGGCGGCCAGGTGGCGGCGCCCATCGCGCGGCAGATCTACCAGGCGATCTTCCTCGAGAAGGTCGCGATGGTTCAGATCGGCGGGGACGGCTGATGCTGCGGGTGGACCGCCGGCTCCTGAAGAACGTGGACTGGCCGCTGTTGGGCGCCGCGTTCGCGATCATCCTCCTGGGCGTCGTGTCCCTGTCGAGCCTCGGGCTCGGCCGCGGGGGCCCCGGGCTCGCCTGGCGGCAGCTCATGTGGGTGGGCGTGGGCGCAATGGCCCTCTTCGCGGTCGTGACGTTCGACTACCGGAGCCTCGTCAGGGCCGCGCCGGCTCTGTACCTCCTCGGCCTGGGCTTGCTCGTGACGGTGGTCGTGCTCGGGCGCACGGTCTCGGGCGCGCGGCGCTGGATCCACCTCGGACCGCTCACGTTCCAGCCCTCCGAACTCTTCAAGCTGATCTTCATCTTGACGCTCGCCTGGGCGCTGACCTGGCGCCGCGCGCCCCAGCAGACCCCGCGGGGAACATTCGGTTGGATCATCGTCCTCGTCGCGGTCCCCTTCGCGCTCGTGGTCCGCCAGCCGGACCTCGGGACGGCGCTGGTGCTGCTGCCGGTGCTGGGAGCCGTGCTGATCGGCGTCGGCGTGCGCCTGCGCATCCTGGGCGCGCTGGTGGCGGCGGGCGTCGCCCTCATGCCGCTCGGCTGGCTCGCGCTGAAGCCGTACCAGCGGGACCGGCTCTTCGTGTACCTCGATCCGTTCCGGGATCCGCTCGGGACGGCGTACAATGTGATTCAGGCGAAAATCGCCATTGGTTCCGGCCAACTCCTGGGCAAGGGCATCAGCGGTGCGACGCAGAGCCGGCTGGCCTTTCTTCCGGAGCGCCACACGGATTTCATTTTTGCCGTATTCGCCGAGACGTGGGGGTTCGTCGGCTGTCTGGTGCTGATCCTGGCGTACGGGGTCCTGATCGTGCGGGGCTTCGAGATCGCCGTCGGCACGCGGGAGGCCCGGGGGCGCATCATCGCCCTGGGCGTCACGGCCCTTTTCGCCGCCCAAACGCTCATCAACCTGGGCATGGTAACGGGGCTGTTGCCCGTCGTGGGCATCCCGCTCCCGCTCATGAGCTACGGCGGGTCGTCCATGGTCGTGTCGTTCATGGCGCTGGGGCTCCTCCTCTCGGTTCGAATGCGGCAGTTCCAGTAACCGGGCCCGCCTCTGGCGGGCCTCCTGTCGTGCACCGGGGGCTCACGCCTCCGAACTGGGGATTGCTGCCGTGGGAAAGCGTATCGTCGTCAATGCCGGCGTGACGGAAACCCGTCTCGCCGTGCAGGATGGAACGCAGCTCGTCGAGCTGTACGTGGAGCGCGCCGGACGCCGCTCCATCGTCGGCAACATCTACAAGGGCGTGGTCACCAACGTCCTGCCCGGCATGCAGGCCGCGTTCGTGGACATCGGCCTCCAGAAGGACGCCTTCCTCTACGCCGGCGACTACACGGCGGACCGCGGCGAGGATCCCGGCGCCATTGCACCCGACGCCGATGAGGACGCGGTCGATCTCGACGACGGCGAGGGCGAGGGCGAGCCCGAGCACCGGCGTGACGCCGTGGCGCCCATCGAGGAGGTCCTGCGCAAGGGCCAGGAGGTGCTCGTCCAGGTCTCAAAGGAATCGCTGGGCACGAAGGGCGCCCGGATCACTTCTTTCGTTTCCATCCCCGGCCGCTACATCGTCTATATGCCGCAGAGCGGTCATGTCGGCGTCTCGCGCCGCATCCAGGACGACGCCGAGCGCGACCGCCTGCGGGGGATCGTCAAGGGCCTGCCCCCGCCGCCCGGCGGGTTCATCGTCCGCACGGTCGCCGAAGGCAAGCCGGCCGAGGAGCTGATCGCCGACATCCAGTTCCTGACGCGGCTGTGGGGCCAGGTGCAGAGCCGCTTCGAGTCGGCGCCCGCGCCGTCGCTCCTGCACGCGGAGATGGACCTGACCTTCCGCGTCGTTCGCGACCTCTTCTCCCCGGACATCGAGGAGTTCCTCGTCGACACCCCCGCTGCCTACGAGAAGTGCCTCCACTTCGCCGAGTCGCTGGTGCCGCAGCTCGCCTCCCGCGTCAAGCTGTACGAGGCGCCGCAGCCGGTGTTCGAGTCGACCGGCATCGAGAAGGAGATCGACAAGGCGCTCCGGCGCCGCGTGTGGCTCAAGTCCGGCGGCTACATCGTCATCGACCACACCGAGGCGCTCGTCGCGATCGACGTCAACTCGGGCAAGTACGTCGGCAAGCGCGACTTCGAGGAGACGGTGCTGAAGATCAACCTCGAAGCCGCCACCGAGGTCATCCGGCAGATCCGCCTGCGCGACCTGGGCGGTATTATCATCATCGACTTCATCGACATGGAGCGCGCGGAGCACCGCGACCAGGTCTTCAAGGCCCTGATGAAGGCGCTCGCCGACGACAAGGCCCGCACCAACGTCCTCGAGATCTCCGAGCTCGGAGTAGTCGAGATGACGCGCAAACGCGTGCGCCAGGGGCTCCTATCCCTGCTGACATCGGCGTGCCCGACGTGCAAGGGCGCGGGCACCGTCAAGTCCGACCTGACGCTCACCGCCGAGATCTTCCGGAAGGTCCAGGCGGGCGCTCGGGAGGGAGGCGGCCACGAGGTGGTCATCCGCGCCCACCCGGAGATCGCGTACCACATCGAGGCCGAGGAGCGCGACGGCCTCGAGCGACTTCAGGGCCTGGTCGCGCGCAAAGTCGCCGTCCAGAGCATGCCCTCGTACCATCGCGAGCAGTACGACCTCTTGTTCCGCTAGCGCGGGCCGCGCGGGAGGAGAGCCGTGACCGACCCCATGCCGCTGATCCCGACCACCGTGTGCGGCAGCCACGGGCTGCCGTCCTGGCTCCACCTCGTGCGGGAGGCGGCCGCCGCGGACCGCCTGGGACCGATGGACCTCCAGGAGGCCTACAACGACGCCGTCCGCCTCGCCATCCGGGACCAGGTCGAGGCGGGCGTGGACGTGATCTCCGACGGCGAGATGCGCCGCGTGACCTTCATCCGCGGCTTCTACGACCGGCTGGCCGGCATCCGACCGCTGCCGGTCCCGCGGCGACTGGGCGCTCCCAACTACGACAGCCATTGCCCGTACGAGGTCGTGGACAGGATTACCGCGCCCGAGGGGCTCGGCATCGTCGATGAGTTCCGCTTCGCGCGCCCGCATGCGGACCGGCCGATGCGTGTGGCCGTGCCCGGGCCGATCACGCTGCTCATCCCGCTCCGTCGCGGCGGGCCGTACGCCTCCGAGGACAGCCTGATCGCCGACCTCATCGCGCTCGTCAACGCCGAGATGAAGGCCCTCGTGGCCGCGGGCTGTGACTTCATCCAGGTGGACGAGCCGAACTACGTCATGACCGCCGGCAAGCATCGCATCCTGAAAGGCGAGGCCGGGCCCATGGTGTCGGCGCTCAACGCGGCGCTCGAAGGGATCACCGTCAAGACAGCCCTGCACGTGTGCTTTGGGAACGCGCACAACAACTCGTTCGCGTCACCACGGCAGTACCGGCCGCTGTATCCCCGGCTGCTCGACGCGCGGGTCAGCCAGTTCGTCTTCGAGTACGCGAACAGGGAGATGAGCGAGATCGAGCTTTGGAGCGAGTTCCCCACCGACAAGGAAGTCGCCGTGGGCGTGATTGACGTGAAGGCCTTCCGGGTGGAGACGCCGGAGGAGGTCGCCGACCGCGTGCGCTTGGCGCTCAAGCACATCCCCGCAGCACGTCTCTGGCTCGTGCCTGACTGCGGGCTGTGGGAGACGCCGCGCTGGGTCGGGGTCTCCAAGCTCCGCTCGATGGTGGTGGCGGCGCGCATGATCCGCCGCGAGCTGGGCGTCGCGTGACCCGCCCGTCCCGCATCAGTCGGGCGCGCATTGTCGAACAGCTCCGGCTGGCGGCCCGAAAGGGTGACCGCGGGGCCCTCATGCTCGCGGCTGAGCAGATGAAGACGCTGGCCTACACGCCGCGATACTGGGACAAGTACCTCGATCTCCTCGCCAACCCGCTGGCGCGCCTGGTCGACCTCCTGCTGATCAAGCAGGGAGACAAGATCGCCCACCAGAAGGGTTGGGCGCGGCCGAAGCGGGAGCGCCCCCCCGCCAAGGCGCCGGCTCGTGCCGGCAAGGTCGCCAAGTCGGGGAGCCGCCGGCGCCCCGCCGCGGGGCCGGCGCAGCCGTCGCTCTTTCCCGACCTGCCGGCCTGAAGCGGCGCCGGGCATCCCCCGGGCGCGCCGCTGCGACCCCCCGCCTTGACCCATGGTAGAGTACCCCTGTAGGGTATATGCCATGACACGGGGGGCGCGGATAGGAGTGCTGCTGGGCATCACTGCCGCGGCGGTGACGGCCGCATGTGTCGTGCCGCCCATCCCGCAGGATCCCGCCTATCACCGATTTGCCGACACGCGCCCCCTCGGGGGCGCCCCCAACGGGTGGGCGGTGCTCTCCAACCTGCCTTTCCTGGTCGTTGGGCTCTTGGGGCTCCGGCAGGTCCTGATGGCCCCTGTCGGCGCGGCCGCCCCGTTCGTCGAGTCCCGCGAGCGCTGGCCGTACGCGCTGTTCTTCGCGGGTGTCGCGCTCACCGGCGTGGGCTCGGCGTACTACCACTGGGCGCCTGACAACGCGCGGCTCGTGTGGGACCGGCTGCCCATGACGATCGGCTTCATGGCTCTCCTGGCCGCGGTCGTGGCCGAGCGCGTGAGCGTGACCGCCGGGATCGCGCTGCTGCCGGTGCTTCTCCTGGCTGGAGCGGGCAGCGTCGCATACTGGTACGCGGGCGAGCTCCACGGCGCGGGCGACCTGCGGCCCTACGCCCTGGTGCAATTCGCTCCGGCGGCGCTGATACCCCTGGCGCTGTGGCTCTTCCCTGCGCGCTACACGCACGGCGGCTACCTCGTCGGTGTCATCGCCATCTACGGCGCCGCGAAGCTCTTCGAGGTTCTGGACGGCCCGATGTTTTCGATGGGACACTTGCTGAGCGGCCACACGCTCAAGCACCTGACGGCGGCTCTCGCGGCCTGGTGGCTGCTGCGGGGTCTCGACGCCAGGCGCCCGGCGGCCGCGGAGGAGCGGACGTGATTGACGACGAGACCAAGGTCAAGGCCCTCGGCCGGCTGCGGCGCATCGAGGGGCAGGTGCAGGGCATCCAGCGCATGGTGGAAGAGGAGAAGTACTGCGTCGACATCCTGCTCCAGCTGACGGCCGTGGAGGGCGCCGTGGAGCAGGTGCAGCGGCTCCTTCTCGGGCGCCACATCGAGTCCTGCGTCGCCGACGCCATACGCTCGGGCAGCACGCGCGACCGCCAGAAGAAGGTGGACGAGCTGCTCGAGGTGTTCTCCCGGTTTTCGGGGCGGTAGGATGCCACGGCGGTAGGATGCCAAGGCGGTAGGATGCCAAGGCTGTAGGATAGAGGTCCGGCCATGACAATGCCCACCGAGATGCCCGCGAGGACGATGGGAGAGGAAGCGCGGCTCGACTTTCCCGTGAAGGGGATGCACTGCGCGGCCTGCGTTGGCAAGGTCGAGCGGGCGCTGCTGGGCGTGCCGGGCGTGAAGACGGCAGCGGTGAACCTGGCCACCGAGCGCGCCACTGTCCGCCTGGGCGCCGGCGGCCCCTCGCTTGACGCGCTTCGCCGGGCTGTGGATGCGGCGGGCTACACCGTGCCCGCCGACATCGCGGCGACACCCGAGGCCGCCGATCGCGAACAGGCCGAACGCGCGCGGGAGAACCGGCGCCTGCGACTCAAGTTCGTAGCGGGCGCCGCGCTGTCGGTCCCGGTGCTGCTCGGGAGTATGCACGAGGTATTTTCCTGGGCGCCTCACTGGCTGCGCGACCCGTTCCTGCTCTGGGCTCTGACGACGCCGGTGCAGTTCTGGGTGGGCTGGCAGTTCCACGCGGGATTCCTCGCGGAGCTGCGACATCGCTCGGCCAGCATGAACACCCTGGTGTCCATCGGCACCAACGCCGCGTACTTCTTCAGCGTGGCGGTCACGCTTTGGCCCAACGTGTTCGCGACCACGGGCGCCATGCCGTACTACGAGGCCTCGGCGCTGCTCATGACCTTTCTCGTCCTCGGGCGCTGGTTCGAGGCGCGCGCGCGGGGTGGCACCTCCGAAGCCATCCGACGCTTGATCGCGCTCCGGCCCAAGACGGCCCGCGTTGTGCGGGCCGGCAAGGAAGAGGACGTGCCCATCGGCCTCGTGTTGGTCGGGGACCTGCTCCGAGTGAGGCCCGGCGAGCGCGTCGCGGTGGACGGCCAGGTGGTCGAGGGCGCCTCGACAGTGGACGAGTCCATGCTCACCGGTGAGAGCCTTCCTGTCGAGAAGAGGCCGGGGACCGCGGTCGTCGGGGGCTCGGTCAACCGGACCGGCGCGTTCACCTTCCGGGCCACGCGCGTTGGAAGCGAGACGGTGCTCGCCCAGATCATACGGTTGGTCGAGGAGGCGCAGGGATCCAAGGCGCCGATCCAGCGGCTGGCCGACCGCGTCGCGAGCGTCTTCGTGCCGGTGGTCCTCGTCATCGCCGCGCTTACCTTCGGCGTGTGGTGGGCCTGGGGTCCGGAGCCCTCCTTCTTTTACGCGCTGGCCAACGCCGTCGGCGTCTTGGTCATCGCCTGCCCCTGCGCCATGGGGCTGGCCACGCCCACGGCCATCATGGTCGGCACGGGCAAGGGCGCCGAGCTGGGCGTGCTCGTCAAGAGCGCGGGGGCGCTCGAGCTGCTCCACCGGGTTGGCATTGTGGTCTTCGACAAGACGGGAACGCTCACTGTCGGGAAGCCGGTCGTTACCGACGTCGTCCCGGGGCCCGGCTTCGACGCCGATGGCGTCTTGGCGCTGGCGGCTGCCGCCGAGCAGGGGTCGGAGCACCCGCTGGGCGAGGCCATCGTCACCGAGGCCAAGGCGCGCGGGCTCGCGCTGCCGCCGGTGAGCGAGTTCCAGGCCGTCCCCGGCCAGGGCGTGGACGCGGTGGCCCCCGACGGACGGATCCTGCTGGGCAACGCGCGCATGATGCAGGCGCGCGGTCTCGACGTCGCGGGGCTCGAGCCCGTGGCCCGGCGGCTCGCCGCCGAGGGCAAGAGCGTCGTGTACGTCGCTTTCGCCGGAGAGACCCACGGCCTCGTTGCCGTGGCCGATGCCCTCAAGCCCGACGCTCGCGCGGCGGTGGCGGCTCTCCAGGCGCTGGGCATCGAGGTCGCCATGCTCACGGGCGACACGCGGCTGACGGGGGAGGCGATCGCCCGCCAGGCCGGCATCGACCGCGTGCTGGCCGAAGTGCTGCCTGAGCAGAAGGCGGCCGAGATCAAGCGGCTGCAAGGGGAAGGCCGGCTGGTCGCGATGGTCGGTGACGGAATCAACGACGCGCCGGCCCTGGCCCAGGCCGACGTCGGTATCGCGATGGGCTCGGGCACGGACGTGGCCATCGAGGCCGCCGACGTCACGCTGATGAGGGGAAATCTCCATGGGGTCGTGACGGCGGTGGAGCTGTCGCGCCGGACCATCCGGATCATCAAGGAGAACCTGGGCTGGGCCTTCGGGTACAACATCGTGCTGGTGCCGGTGGCCGCCGGGGCGCTCTACCCGCTCTGGGGCGTGCTGCTCTCGCCGATCCTGGCGGGCTTGGCGATGGCGCTGTCGTCGGTCTCGGTGGTCGCCAACAGCCTGAGGCTCAAGCGCTTCCACACCACATTGCCCGAGGAGGGAGAACGCGCCATGGCGAAGGATCCGGTGTGCAGCATGGAGGTCGACCCGAAGAAGGCCGCCGCCCAATCGAACTACAAGGGGCAGATGGTCTACTTCTGCGCCGTGGGGTGCAAGCAGAAGTTCGACGCCAATCCGGAGAAGTACCTCTCCAAGTGATCACCTCTCCGTACCTCGGCGGGCGCGACCGCTACGAGCGGAGCATGGAAGGCTGGGTGGACAACACGCACGACGACGCCTTCACTCATAGCGTGCGGCTCACCGACGACGACGCGGCCGTGGAGCTCGCGGCGGTGTGCACGCCCTCGCCGCGCTACGAGGTGCGCGAGGCCGTGGCGCGGGTTCTCGACGGCGCGGCGGATCCCGCGGCCGCCGAGCGGTTCGGGCGGCTCGCCGGCGCGCGGATGGTGGCGGGCTTCAGCCGGCGCCTGGCGGAGCTGGCGGGGTCGGGGCCGGGCTCGCGGCTCCTCGTAGACGCCGGTATCGAGATCGCGCGCCTCGCGCGTCAGGCGACCAAGCTCCCCCGCGAGGCGACGGCTGGGCTTCTCGCCGGTGGCGCGCGCGCCTGCTGGGACCTCGATACTACTGGATGGATCGATCTCCCCGGCTCCTGCTTTACCTACAGCGCCGCGGGCCGCGCGCTGCTCGAGACGCGGGTCGTCTCGACGCCGATGGTCGCGGATCTCTACAGCCCGCCTCCCGGTGCGCGACGGATCTTCGTGCGGAAGAAAGTCATGCGGCTCGTGCGGACGGGCTCGCGGCTGCACCTCTTCCACTCGATGCACGACAACGTCCACGGCTTCGACCTCCATATCGAGATCGACCTGGAGACCGGAACCGTGGCCGCGGCAGACTCCATCACCTCGCGGCTGCCGTACCAGGGCATCTGCACGGAGCCCCAAGGCAAGATCGGGTCCCTCGTGGGCCAGCCGGCGGACGGGGAGCTGCGCAAGCGCATCCAGACACAGTTGGGCGGCGAGAGTGGTTGCGCCCAGCTGTACGACCTGACGGCGGACCTTCTCAAGCTCTTGAGCTTCTAGCGCGGGGGAACTCATGGATCTTCGCACCGAGATGGAGTCGCTGCCCACGGCCGACGGCCTGATGCCGGCCTACCTCTGTCGGCCCGCAGGTCCCGGGCCCCATCCCGCCGTCATCGTCGTCATGGAGGCGTTCGGTCTCAACGCCCATATCAAGGACGTAGCGGAGCGCATCGCGCGGGAGGGGTACGTCGCCATCGCGCCCGATCTCTTCTACCGCTTCGGCAGCCCGATCGTGCCATACGAGGACGTGCCGCGCGCGATCGGCTACATCCAGAAGTTCGACGACGCCGTCCTGATGGCCGAGCTGGGCGTGGTCATCCAGCACCTGAAGGGCCGGCCCGACGTGCGGGGCGATCGCATCGGGATCACAGGTTTCTGCGTCGGCGGCCGCATCGCCTTCCTCACCGCGTGCCGGCACCCCGCGGCCATCAAGGTCGCCGTGCCGTTTTACGGCGGCGGCATCGCGGCCGACACGCCGGCCGCGCCGATCAACCTGGCGGACCGCATCCAGTGCCCGGTGCTGTGCTTCTTTGGCGAAGCGGACCGAATGATCCCGATGGACCAGGTCAGGCGCGTGGACGAAACCCTCAAGCGGCTCAAGAAGACGGCCGAGGTGAAGGTCTACAAGGGGGCCGGGCACGGCTTCTTCTGCAACGACCGGGCATCCTATGACCCGGTGGCCGCCCAGAACGCCTGGGACACCATGCGCTCTTGGCTCGGCAAGTATCTGAGTTAGAAGCATAAATACTAAATCTTGACGCCGGAACCACTCGTAAGATAGAGTTGTACCGACTGTTTGGTACAATACGTTGTCCAAGGGGGCGTGACGGGCACATGCTGACCGAGACGAAGAGCGCAAAGGGAGCCGCGACGAGGGATCAGATCCTCGACGCAGCCGCCCGCCTGATCCACCTGCAGGGCTACCACTGCACCTCGCTCGACGATGTCCTCCGCGAGAGCGGCGTGGGCAAGGGCAACTTCTACTACCACTTCAAGAGCAAGGAAGAGCTCTGCTACGCCCTCATCGACCGGCTGGTGCGCGGCTTTCTCGAGCGCACCCTCGAACCGGCCTTCGCCGATCCCGATCGCGATCCCGTAGCGCAGATCCACGGCTTCCTCGACCGTGTCCTTGACAACCTGCGCCAGCGCAACTGCGTCGGAGGCTGCCCCATCGGCAATCTCGCCTCCGAGCTGTCCGACGTCCACGAGGGCTTCAGGCAGCGGCTGGCCGAGATCTTCGTCCAGTGGCGCGCGACACTGGCCCGATCGCTGCGCCAGGGTCAGGCGTCCGGGCGGCTCAGAGCCGACTGCAATCCCGAGGGGGCGGCCCACTTTCTCGTGGCCAGCCTTGAGGGCGCCATCCTCATGAGCAAGGTGACAAAGGACATCACGGTGATGGAGCAATGCGTGGACGAGCTCAAGCGACACCTGACCCTGTCCATCCGGTCTTGAGCCCCCGGTCTTAAGCCCCCA